>DYHC01000226.1:0-2124 GCA_020724325.1 Melioribacter roseus | reverse complement strand
TAAAACCCTCCAAAAATAATAGCTCGCCGCTTTCCGAATAGATGCCTCTGCCTCGTTCCCATACCCATTTTGTTGAACCATCTTTCGCGGTAATCTTATATTCAAATTCGAAGAAACTTTTAAGTGCTAAAATCCGCTGCCATTCATTCCAAATTACTTCCTGAAATTCAATAGCAATAATATCATTGAAAGCAATAACTTTATTATTAATAAACTCTTCAGGTTTATAGCCCGTAATTTCTTCACATCCATTACTGATAAATTCCATAGTCCAGTTCTTATCATTACGGCAGCGGTAAACAAACCCAGGCAGATTAATTAGTAGTGTTGCATAGACTCTTTCGCGTTCTTTTATTTCTTCTTCTGCTTTAATTACGTCGGTTATGTCTCTTCCTTCCGGGATTAGTAAAATTGTTTTCCCATTTTCATCTTTTACTGGACTTATAGAAAAGTCGATGTAACGCAAATTTCCTTCAGAATCTAAATGCGTTGCGTTAAATCTAATAAACTGCCCTTCAGCAGCTCTTATAATTGCATCAGTAATTTTGATCTGCTCTAAAGAGGAATGACTAAACAAGGTTAAATTTTCGAATGGCGTGTTGTATATTTCTGATATAGACTTACCTACCATCTTTAAAGTAGCTTCGTTTGCTTCCAGTACCCTTCCATCTGGGGTTAGCAATCCTGCTAAACCGAACGATCGATTAAAAATGACCTTAAATTTTTCTTCGCTCTCTTTAAGTGCTTTAATTGCGTTTTTATAATCTGATATATCTTCTATAACGCCAAAGACCTTATTATTCTGCTTATCAAATTCAGCCACCGAGTGAATAGAGAGAATTTTTCCATCGGGTTGCCTTATTTTTATTTCGATATCATAAGGTTCGCCTTTCGTAATCAGATTTGTGAGAGCCGAATTGAGTTCTTCGCGGTACTCCGGCAAATGTAATTTTTTAATAGTTTCCAGCTCCCAGACATTGTTCTTAAGACCATATAGTTTCTGAGCACCTTCGGAGCCATATATTAATCCAGTATTAAGATCCATTTCCCAGTTACCGGCGCCGGCAATATTTTCTGCTCGTTTTAGGCGAGCTTCACTTTCATAAATTATTCTTTGTCTCTCTTTCTCTCTTGACTGATCCCTGAATATTAATACAACTCCAACTATTTGACCCTCGTCATCAATTATTGGAGCACCGCTATCAGAAATCGAAATTTCTTTCCCTTCTCTGGAAACTAACATTGAGTTGTAAGCAACCTCGAGTACTTTACCAGAAGTAATTATTTCAGCATACGGACTAGTGAGACGAATCTTAGTATCTTCATTAATAATAACAAACACTTCATCCAGATATTTGCCTCTTGCATCGGATTCCATCCATCCAGTTAACTGCTCTGCAATCGGATTCATATTCTGAATAATTCCGTTTAAATCGGTTGTAATTACTGCATCACCAATGCTGTATAAAGTTGTTCTGAATAATTTTTCATTTCTTTCAATTATTATTGCTGAGTTTCTCTTCTCTTCATGATCGAACAATATTTTACTTATTACAAGACTAATTAAAGGGTAGACTATAAGAATTGGGAATGAGAGATTTTTATATGTATTGAATATTTTTTCTGTTGGAAGTGTTAATACCCAGCCCAGCATTGCCAAATGAACAAACAGCCCGAAGAAGTAGAGTTTCTGATTATCAAATAGAAATCCGCCTTTTCTTCTTATATTAAAATAATAACCGATAAGAAATGAAGAGATTATGGTTCCTATTCCCATATACAAACCTGCGCCGCCGGCAATTATACGGTAAACTAAAACCGGCACAAGCGAAATGAAGCCGGCAAGCGGACCAAAAAATAATGTGCACAAGCTGATTACTATTGATCTGCCGTCAAAGAAAATTCCCTTTTCCAGTTGATATGAATTGATCATACCTATTAATGCTGTGGCGCCGAATAATATTCCTTGAAATATCTTACCGCGTAACTCTTTTCTATCAATTCGTTCATCTATAAAACCAGAGAAGACAATTATAGCTACAAGTAAAGATAGATTATATATTAATTCTATTGTTATCAATTAATCCTACTTATTTTGTAAGTAAATATGATTTTGGACTTAGC
>DYHC01000225.1 GCA_020724325.1 Melioribacter roseus | reverse complement strand
GTATTCTAAACACTCAGCATGGAGTAGTAAATACTCCTATTTTTATGCCGGTTGGAACTCAGGGTACGGTTAAAGCAGTTACTCAAAGAGTTCTGGAAAGTGAGGTTAATGCCGAAATTGTTCTTTCAAATACTTATCATTTGTATCTTAGACCGGGTACAAAAATTTTAGAGCAAGCGGGCGGAATTCATAAATTTATGAACTGGAACCGCCCTATTTTAACGGATAGCGGTGGATTTCAAATATTCAGTTTGGCTGAACTTCGCAGACTTAAAGTTGATGGAGTAGAATTCCGCTCTCATCTCGATGGTTCGAAACACTTCTTCACACCCGAGAAGGTGATTGACATTCAGCGAAGCATTGGCAGCGATATAATGATGCCTCTTGATGAATGCACTCCTTATCCTTGCGATTATGGGTATGCTAAAAAATCGAAAGAGCTTACTTCTTGCTGGGCTTTAAAAAATAAGAAAGCGTTTGAATCAACTAAACCGTTATACGGATTTAATCAGCTCCTATTTGGAATTATTCAGGGAAGTGTTTATAAGGAATTAAGAGAATGCTCGGCAATGGATCTGATAAAGATTGGATTTGACGGTTATGCAATAGGCGGACTTGCAGTAGGCGAACCGATGGAAACTATGTATGATATTGTAAATTTTACAACCGATCTGATTCCGGTAGATAAACCAAGATATCTGATGGGTGTAGGCAGACCGGAAAATATTCTGGTGGCAATTTCTATCGGAATTGATATGTTCGATTGCGTAATGCCCACACGTAACGCACGCAACGCATATCTGTTTACATCGCAAGGAATTGTTTCGATGAGAAATGCCGCATATAAAGATGATTACACACCGCTCGATCCTGAATGTAATTGTTATACATGTACGCAGTTTTCGAGAGCTTATCTGCGCCATCTTTTCAATGCAAAAGAAATCCTTGCTCTCGAACTTGCAACTATTCATAACCTTACTTTTTATCTCAACCTTGTAAGCGAGGCGCGCTTAAGAATTTTGGACGGAACATTTGTAGAGTGGAAAAATAATTATTCGAAAATTATATCAGTCAATGTACAATCAACAATGGAGGAATAAGTGGAACTATTATTAGCAATGGCGCCACCACCGGATGGATCCGGCGGCGGCGGAGGTTTAATAAGCACTTTGATTATGTTCGGTGCTATCTTCGCTATATTTTATTTTATGATTATAAGACCACAGCAAAAAAGAGCTAAGGAACGTGAAAAACTCCTCTCGGCTATTCAAAAAGGCGATAAAGTAATTTTAACAAGCGGTCTCTATGGTACCGTTGCCGGACTCGAAGAAAAAACATGTCTTATTGATGTTGGTAATAATGTTAAAATGAAATTCGATCGTTCAGCGGTTTCATCTGTTATTAAAGAATAATTTTATTCTTCAATAATATTTTTGTGCCTTAGAGTCTATAATTTGCTCTAAGGCGCTTTTATATAATCCATTTTTCTGCAAAGAAAAAAATGAAAGAACTTGGAATTAAACAGAATTTTTTAGCAATTGATAAAAAGTTTTCCAGCTATAAAGATTCGCAAATAGTAATTATTTCTGCTCCGCTGGAGAAAACAGTCAGCTATGGAAAGGGAACTGCAAAAGGTCCAAAAGAAATCTTAAATGCTTCTCACTTTGTAGAGTTTTATGATGAAGAACTCAACAGAGAACTATGTTTCGAAAAAGGGATTTGCACTTTACAAGAACTTAAGCTGGCTAAACTACCAATTGGTAAATCGATCGAAAAAATTTATAAAGAAGTTAGTAAGCATATCGATGCCGGTAAGTTTGTTGTTACATTGGGAGGAGAACACTCATTATCAGTTGCACCTATTAAAGCTCACCACGAACGATTCGAAAATTTATCAATACTTCAAATTGATGCTCACTCAGATTTACGCGAAAGCTACGAAGGTTCTAAATTCTCTCACGCCTCTGTAATGGCGCGGGTTGCAGAGTTTAATACAAATATTGTTCAGGTCGGTATCCGTGCGCAGTCTAAAGAGGAAGCAGATTTTAGAATAATGAATAGTATTAGAACTTTCTATGCACGCGAAATCAAACTTGGTATGTACGGCGATAATTGGCAGGAATTAGTCTCCAGATCCCTTACAGAAAACGTATATATTACATTTGATGTTGATGGATTCGATCCTTCTTTTTTAACTGCAACCGGAACTCCCGAACCGGGCGGTCTATTCTGGGATGAAACGATGAACCTGCTTAAAATTATTTGTCTGGATAAGAACATTGTAGGGTTTGATGTTGTTGAACTGGCACCATCAAAAGCTCATCCATCTTCCAGTTTTGTTGCTGCAAAACTTGTATATAAAATACTCAATTACGCTTTTGTTAATAAATAATATTGAATTATTGATTCATTTTGAGTAATTAACCATTGGTAAAATATTTTCTTTGGAGAATAATTTGAAACGGTTAATTTTTTTTATATTAATCCTGATTACTGCTTCACTCGCTGCTCAGGAAAAAGTTTATAAAGCGAATATCGAAGGTGATATTAACCTTGGAATTGCACCTTATATTAAACGCGTTGTAAAAGAAGCTGAAGATAATTTTGCTTCGGCAATAATATTCCGTATTAACACATTTGGCGGAAGAGTAGACGCAGCTACACAAATTAAAGACGCAATACTCAACAGCAAAATCAAAACCATCGCATTTATAGACAAACGGGCAATCTCTGCCGGCGCATTAATTGCATTATCGTGCGAAAAAATTGTTATGGTTCCCGGTGCATTGATGGGCGCTTCTACTGTGGTAGATCAAACAGGTCAAAAACAATCTGAAAAATATCAATCGTATATGCGTTCTGAAATGAGAGCTACTGCAGAAAAAAACGGCAGAAGAACAGACATTGCTCAGGCTATGGTTGATGAAACTATTATAGTTGCCGATCTACAAGACGACAGTACTAAACTTATTACATTAACCTCCGAAGAGGCGCTTAAATTCAAAATGGCTGATACTGTTCTGACTAACATTGATCAACTGAAGGAATATTTTGATTTTCAGGATGCAGAATTTATAACACTCGATTCCAATTGGGCAGAGGATTTTGTAAGGTTTGTTAATAATCCTATTATTTCTTCTCTTCTAATTATGCTGGGGCTTATAGGGCTTTATACCGAGATCAAAACTCCGGGATGGGGAATAGCTGGAACAGTTGGTATTATTTCCCTCGCAATCTTTTTTGGTGCCGGTTATATCCTTGAACTTGCTTCCATTTTAGAGATTCTGATGTTTGTAATCGGCGTTGTACTTCTGTTAATTGAAATTTTTGCTTTCCCGGGATTTGGAGTATTCGGAATTGCCGGCATTATATTAATGGTAGGAAGTTTATTCCTTGGACTAATTTCCGATTTTGAGATGATTGACTGGAGCATTATTTCGATAGCAATTATACAGCTTGGATTTACATTCTTATTTACTTTTATCGTTATTTACTTTTTATTAAAATTTTTACCGAAGACTGAGATATGGGGAAAATTAATTTTGCAAGAAAAGGTTGCTGCAAAATCTGGTTATGCAGCAAGACCTCAGTTTGAACATTTTATCGGTTTACAGGGTGTTGCTTTTACAGATTTGAGACCGGCGGGCACAGCTTTAATTGAAGGTAATAGAGTTGATGTAGTTACCGAAGGGGATTACATAAAAAACGGCAGCCGTATTTTAGTTAAATCTGTAGAAGGTTCTAAAGTTGTTGTTGAAGTGATAAAGTAGCACAAATTAATGTGCTACTTTATTTGTCTATTGAAGAAGCTCAACAATATTTTTGTTGGATGATTTTTCGGTCCGCTTCATCGCTTTAATTTTTTGCAACGAGTCCTTTTCTTTAACATCAACTGTCAGTTCAATGTTTGTAAGAGTTTCTCCTTTAACAAGCAGTCCTTTATCTATATTAAAAATAATCTTTCCGTTCCCTGAAATTAACGGATCTTCAAACGAATACTTAACACCTTCTTCTTCACCTGTTTTATTGCCGCTCCATTTGGCAGTTAAATCTGCACTTATCAATGCACCTTTATCGCTTCCAATCTTTATGAAGTCATTAATCTTGAATACGGCAGTATTCTCAATATTAAATACGCTAACTTGAGCGGGATATTTCTTTTCCCACGTGGAATCTTTGCCAACCGGCTTCTCCGGAAGTTCTCTGAATAGTAATTGAGTCAGCGGGCGCAAAGCAGATTCGCTCAAATTTTTAGAGAGCTGGGATTTCTGTTCTGCAGTTAGTTTTTGAGGCTGCGGCTGCATTGAA
>DYHC01000224.1 GCA_020724325.1 Melioribacter roseus | reverse complement strand
TCGATTAGAGATTAAAGAAATTCGATAATTCTTTTAATTAGTCTCTCAAAATCGAACTTAACTTTTTCTGCTGTGTCCATTACTTCTGCGTGCGAAAGTTTAGTAGGGGAAAGTCCGGCTGCAAAATTTGTAATGCAAGAAATTGCGCCTACTTTCATACCAAGGAAAAATGCATATACAGCTTCGTGAAAAGTGGACATACCAACAGCGTCGCCACCGGACTTTTGCATCATTTTAATTTCTGCTTTTGTTTCGTAGCTGGGTCCTTTTGTATACCAGTAAACGCCTTCCCTAAGAGTAATCTCTTCTTTAACTGCAGCCGTTTTAATTATCTCGTTTATTTCACCGGAAGGGAAATCGATAAAATCTATCCGCTTTGTCAAAGAGGTTAATCCCAGAACTTCTGTTAATTCTTTTTTAATAGAAATTCCATTAAATGAAGAAATTAACATTAAGTCGCCCGGCTTAAAATTGGAATTAATTCCGCCGGCTGCATTTGTAAGAATAATTTTTTTGCAGTCTAATTTTGCTGCCAGGTGAACAGGTAAAACGCAGTCCGATAATTTATATCCTTCGTAAAAATGAATTCTTCCCTGAACAATTAGTAATTTTTTGTCGTTGTATTTTGAAAAATGTAAATAACCTTGATGTCCTTCTACGGTAGATTTTGGATATCCGGGTAATGAAGAGGTAGAAAATGATTTTATGGTTTCAACATTTTTTGCAAAATCTCCAAGCCCGCTGCCAAGTATAATGCATATTTCCGGTTCAAACGGAATTTCTTCTTTTAACTTTTCAACAATAGGTCTGTATTTTTCGTTTAAGTTTACCATTAGAATAAAATTCCGGCTAATGTTGCAGTTAATAATGTTGCAAGTGTTCCTCCCGCAACAGCACGAATTCCTAATTTTGCTAAGTCTGTTCTTCTGTTAGGAGCCAGTGGAGAAATTCCGCCAATTTGAATTGCAATTGAGCTGAAATTTGCAAATCCGCATAATGCATAAGTAGCCATCAAAATTGCTTTTTCATCTACAAGCAGCTTTAATTCTACTAACTTGCTCATATCCAGATAAGCAACAAATTCATTAAGAACTACTTTAGTACCGATTAGACTTCCAAAATGATATGCGCTTTCCCAGGGTACGCCGATTCCATATGCAACGAACTGTAGAACAGAACCAAAAATTAATTGTAAACTGAATTTATGTCCGAATTGTGTTACAAGCAATTGATTAAATCCGAACAGGTCGCCAATCCATCCAAGGAAATAATTAACAAGAGCAATCAATGCAATAAATGCAATCAACATTGCAGCAACGTTAAGCGCTAACGTCATACCATCGCTTGCACCAACTGCGGCAGCTTCTATTGCGTTAGAAGCATTCTTTTCTACGGCAACTTTAACTTTTCCTTTAGTTTCCGGATCGCTTGTTTCCGGATACATAATTTTTGATATTAATAAAGCTGCCGGTGCCGCCATTACACTTGCACCTAATAGATGCGTAGCAAAAAGTAATTGCGCCTCGCGGATAGGTATATTATTAGCCTGTGCAAATGCAGTACCTAAAATCTGTATATATGCCGCCATAACTCCACCGGCAATAGTTGCCATTCCTCCAACCATTATGGTTAGCAGTTCGCTCTGAGTCATCCCTTTTAAGTACGGCTTTATCATTAGAGGTGCTTCGGTTTGCCCGACAAATATATTAGCAGTACAGGATAAAGATTCTGCACCGCTGGTTCCCATTATTCTAGCCATAAACCAAGCCATTCCTTGAACAATTTTTTGCATCACTCCAAGGAAATAGAGAAGCGACATTAAACTTGCAAAGAAAATTATTGTAGGTAAAACTTGAAAAGCAAAGAATACACCCAAACTTCCTTCGTTACCGGGACCTAAACCAAGATTTCCAAAAACGAATTTAGCACCTTCACTAGTAAAGTTTAGAATCAAAACAAAGAAAGAACTGACAAATCGGAAAAACTCTTTGATCCAGCCCAATGGTGCAAAGAATTGACCGAGCTGATCGCCTTTTATAATAAAAATTGCCAGTGTAATCTGAATAGCTAAACCGCTTAGTACTAATCGCCAATTTATTTTCTTTTTGTTATTAGAAATTATAATTGCAATTCCAAGCAGGATTATAATTCCAATAATTCCGCGTATTAGTGAAGTGAAATCCATTTGTCACCAGAATTTATTTTATGATTTTTAGATTAATTATTTTTGTAGCACATATTACTCTTAGCCAATAATCCATAACAGACCGCTTAGAACTATACACTGTTTTCTTCATTCTGGTATATAGTGGCATTTTCTGCATCTTGCTTCGTAACTATCTGCGGCACCAACAAGAACTCTTTCAGAGGAAACTATTTTGCGCTGGGTTTTATCAGCAGGATTTCCGCAATTGACGCAGATGGCAAGAGTCTTAGTAATATATTCTGCAATAGCAAGTAATTGAGGCATAGGTTCGAATGGCACACCCCTGTAGTCTTGATCCAAACCAGCAACAATAACACGTTTACCTTGATTTGCAAGCTGATTGCATACTTCTATAATACCGATATCGAAAAATTGTGCTTCATCAATTCCAACAACCTGGGTGTTTGTAAGATACTCTAAAATTTCTTTGGCGTTTACTACAAGAATTGATGGCATCGATTGTTCGTTATGCGAAACAATATCACCAATAGAATAACGGTTATCAATTTTTGGCTTGAAAATCTTTACGTTTTGCTTGGCTATTTTAGCACGGCGTAATCGTCTGATCAACTCTTCTGTTTTACCGCTGAACATACATCCGGCAATTACTTCAATCCATCCGGTATTTTTTGGCGTAGAGTGAGGTTGAAATTCCATCATTTCTTTAAAAAATCCTCTCCGAATGAATAGGGAAGTAGGTCTTTTAACTTTAACGTCTTGTTCTCGCCATTTTTGTTTACAAGAATTACATCAAGCTCCCTACCGCATAAATCGGATAATACTTGCCGGCAAGCACCGCATGGCGGTAAATAATCGTCAGTATCTCCGGCAACTGCAATTGATTTGAATTTTCTCTCGCCTTCAACTATTGCAGTAAATACAGCAGTTCTTTCAGCACATATTGTTAAACTGTAAGATGAAGATTCAATATTTGCTCCTTGATAAATTTTATCTTGCTCTGTTATAATTGCAGCACCTACATGAAAGTTGGAATATGTTGGAAGGGCTTTGGATTTTGCTTCGATCGCTTTCTGGACGAGTTCTTTAGTGTAATACATTCTGCATTTTTTTTGTACAAAGATAGTAGATTACTCGTTAAAAGGGAATTGAAAAGCGTTAGAACTGGAACTGAATTTTGATTTTAGGTATTGGATACTATATGCGAGATAGTAAATGTTAGAGAAAAGTATAGAATGCAATTGGTTTATTCTTGTTCGAATTGATTCCTTTTACGTCAATATGAATTTTGTGAAGCAGAATATAAGTGTTTGGAACTAGAACACCAGTAAAGCACTATAGTTTCATTAGCAGTTGTGGGTTGTAGGCGTAATGGTCATTTGTTGCATAAAAACATCAACGATGCTGGTTTGTCGGTTATGTAATTGAATAGTCTGTCAATTAATCTCCAGCACTTAAAAGGTAATCTTTTTAGTAAAATATTTACATATAATCGATTCGAGATTTTGTTAAGGCATTTAGTTCTTTTGATTATATTAAAACCAATTTCGTTTAACAAAGATTCCAAGTTATCTTCATCAAATGAATGAAGATGAGCGTTTGTGGGAGTTATTTGATTACAATGTATGCAAATTTGATATGATAAAACCTCTTTATACGGAACAGAGATAACAAAAGAACCATTTTTTTTCAACACTCTATAAATTTGACGCAGTGCTTTTTCTGGATTGTCTAAATGTTCTAGAACTTCTGATAAAATAATTAAATCAAAAGAGTCTGCTTCAAAAGGCAAATTATAAACATTACCACTCACAGGGAAAAACACTCTTGAATAAATATTTTTCATTTTCTTTAGGTTGTGAGTTGAAATATCTAGTGGATAGTATTTAGAGGATTTAATGAATTCCAAGGCATGACTACCACCGGACCCAACCTCTAATATATTTTCGTTTTTCTTGATTTCATGCAAATTAAACATTGTCTGATAACGACGTTGATATTCTTGTCTAGAAAAGATGCTAAGATTAAAAAAATCGTAGAATTCAGCATCGTTTTTATAATGTTCAATATAATTTTTGTATTTCATCCAACTTCTATAGTTAAAGAGTACATACGGTGTTGCAACTAAGCCGCGGTCAAAGGTTTACTCTGCCAACATTTTTTGTTTTAC
>DYHC01000223.1 GCA_020724325.1 Melioribacter roseus | reverse complement strand
TTATCTGAAGCAGCAGAAAAATCCGGAGCGCCAAAGGGATTAATTCAATGTATGAGTCTGCCAACACTTGAAGGTACCGAAGCTTTAATGAAGGATAAAAATATAGCAGTAATTCTTGCAACAGGAAGTACACCTATGGTTAGAGCAGCATACAGCTCCGGGAAACCTGCTTATGGTGTTGGTCCGGGCAATGTTCCGGCGTTTATAGAAAGGAGTGCAAATTATCAGAAAGCAGTTGCAGATATTGTTTTTGGAACAACTTTCGATAACGGCGTTTTGTGTTCTTCGGAACAGGCAATAATTGTTGATAGACCTTTACGCGAAAAAGTAATTGAAGAAGCTAAAAGGATTGGATGCTACTTTGTAAATGAAGAAGAGAAGAAAAAGTTAGAGAACACTGTTGCAAAGGGTGCTAAATTAAATGCAGATATAGTTGGCAAATCCGCTGTATGGATTGCTAATTATGCTGGATTTACAGTTCCAGCAAATACAACGGTATTAATTGCAGAATGTGCATCTGTCGGAAGACAGGAACCATTGTCTATAGAAAAACTTTCGCCAATGCTGGCATTTTATACTGTTGACGGATGGCTCGAAGGATGCCACAGATGTATTGAGTTATTACAATTTGGAGGAATAGGTCATACTCTCGTAATTCACTCTAATGATAAAGAAGTAATAATGAAATTTGCATTGGAAAAACCGGCATTCAGAATAGTTGTAAATACGCCTTCATCTGTTGGTGCGGTTGGATATACAACGGGATTAATGCCGTCTATGACTTTAGGGCCCGGAACATGGGGCGGGTCAATTGTATCGGAAAATGTTTCGGCTAAACATTTAATGAATGTAAAGACATTAGCATTTGAAACACGTCCTGTTAATCCTGGTGTTGCGCTTTCTTCGTTCGATTTACCATCGTCGTTAAGTTTATCTGGCGCTAAAACAGACGGAAATTTTACAAAACAGATTGAAGAACGGCTAAGAGCACGCGCTGGTAACCCGGTTACTAACCCGCTTGGTAACGTAAGCAGAAAATCTGTAGGCACTACTAAAGAAAATGTATTAGGAAGCGGAGTTTCTGAAGAGGAGATTCAAAAAATTATAAAAGAATTCAATAGGTAGTTTTTTACCATACAATGAATTATTTCTGGCTCACTTTTGTTTTAGAGTTGTGATATTTATCATTTAATTTGAAATTCGAAACAACTATTTTTTCTTCGTAGTAAATCAAAGAATAAGTTAAAATGAAAGAAAACGGCTTTAATAATTGGTCAATAGAAAAAGGTGATTACAAAAGGGATGAAACTGCCACGTGGACGTTTCAGAGAAAGTTAATCCGAAAGAGAAGAATTAAAAAATCTATTTTGATTATTCTATATACACTTTCAGTATCTATAATATCCTACTTAATATTTTCCTGATCCATTGAATATCTGTCTAATCTAAATTTTTCACCAAGGTACATTTTCTTAACGTCGTAATCACGAGCAAGAAGGTCTGCTGTTCCCTCTTTGAATATCAATCCGTTTATCAAAATATAAGCTCTATCAACTATGCTCAAAGTTTCGTGCACGTTATGGTCGGTAATTAATATTCCGATATTTTTGTTCTTCAGATTAGCAACAATATTCATAATATCTTCTACTGCAATAGGGTCAACACCTGCAAAAGGTTCATCGAGCAGAATAAATTTTGGTTCGGTAGCAAGTGCTCTGGCAATTTCTGTTCTTCTTCTTTCTCCGCCACTAAGCTGATACCCTAAAGTTTTCCGGACTTTAACAATTCCAAGTTCCTCAAGCAATTTTTCCTTGCGTTCCTTCCTTTCCTTATCAGAAAGTTTTAACATCTGCAGAATTGCCATAATATTATCTTCTACTGTCAATCGTCTGAAAATGGATGCTTCCTGAGGAAGGTAACCAATTCCCTTTTTTGCTCTTTTATACATCGGTTCGTTCGTAATTTCTTTAGTATCAAGAAAAACTTTTCCTCCCTGAGGTTTAATCATTCCTACAATCATATAAAATGTAGTAGTTTTTCCTGCACCGTTTGGACCAAGAAGTCCTACTACTTCTCCCTGTTGAACAGAAATAGAAACATTATTTACAACTATTCTTTTCTTGTAAACTTTTTTTAACCCTTCACTAAGTAACAGCGATTTATTTTCCATTGGATTGCAGTTTATTCAATTGTGAATAAATTTTATTAGCCCTTTTGCCAAGTATCAATTCTTTTGTTGGTCTATTTTTAATGATAATAAATGAAGGAATGGTAAAGTCCTTTTCTTTTCCCTCAACTAAATTTTCTGGATGATATTCACTAGCTGGATTACCGTAAAACTTAACCTCTTTTACAGTATTATCCTCAAAAAATATAATTGTTTTTTCAGAGCTGGATTTTAATAATCCGTTCGGTTCTTCATCTTCGAAAAGATAGTAAATACTAAGGACACTTCCTGTAACCTCGGTTTTTTCAAGTCCTTCTTCACCAAAAAGCATCTGGATATTTCTTCCGGATATCTGATCGAACCTAAGCTCGTACTTTTCGTTAGATGAAATAATAGAAGCGTTGGAATTAATTAATAGTCGTTGCAGCTTGTTATCATTAAGAAAAACATGAATTGTATCTCCAATCAATTGAGTGTTCTCATTCCACATAACAGGTTGCGAAGCGGCGTTTTCTGTTTTATAGGTAAAAAGATAATCGGAATCGCGGTAAAGAATAGTAATGCCATTTATTGAGGCAAAATTCTGACGCGATATTAAAACAGAATCGGTTGCAATAACTCTTCTGGTAGAGTCGTCGTAAGATTCCATCACTTTAGATGAAATTACGAGCGTATCAAGTATTCCACTATCGGTCGTATCCACCTTAACAAGAATTGGATTATCATAAATCTTAGTATAGTTCTGGTTGTTGTAATCTTCAAGCTTGTCTGAAAAAATTGCTAATTTATTTTTGGGGTCGTAGATAAGAATATTGTTGTAAGCCAACGAAATTTTAGTATTTCTAAAGTGAATTAGACTATCGGCAAAAAGGACTGAGGCAGAATCTCTCACTTCCACATTTCCGGCAGCAACAGCTTTATCATCGTCATTATAATATGTTAAACGCTCCGACTGCATAGTTGTAAGCTTATCAAATAATTTTACGTTATCAAAGAAGAAAGCCCGCTTTTCATCAAAATAATAATAACCGTTTTTAGAACTTAGATTAACATGTCCGTCAAAAAGCGAAATACCGGTTTTAGAATAAGCTACTTTGGTATCTCCGTAATAATAACCAACATCCGTATTGATAACAATACTATCCTGTATAACTACAACCTTGCCAATCAATTCTGCTTCATTTCTTGCAAGGTATTGAACTGCTTTTGCACAAGTAATTCTAACATTGCCCTGAGTCATAACAACATTGCCGTGTACTTCTCTAACCGTTTCGCCGTTAATCATTTTACCGAATAAACTATCGCCAATTACTGTAATCATCTCTCTTTCAGTCTGCGCAAAAGGAACAGCATTAAACAAGAAATAGAACGATATTATTAGTATATACTTCACTATTTTTTCTTTTGGTTAGCGGCAGCTGAGTATGTAACGTTAAAAATTACATAGTTGTGAAGGTTCTGATCGGATTCCAAACCGTAACCTTCGATTATTTCTTTAGTTGACTTTATAGATACAAATTTATCGGTAGTAATTTTCTCGGTTGCATTTGTCCACTTAAGCTCCTGAGTAGTAAGAACAGTACCGCTGTCATTTACAGCTACAACGTTATCCCTTGCATACATATCCATTGTAATATCATCTACTTTACCGCGTAAGGATGTTAAAGTTGTTGTTACTTGTTGTTCTGAATTGTAGAAATGTATTTTCACACCTTCTAACAGAGTAACTTTTTGTTGTTCATATTTTTTCAAATGATCGGAAAAAAGCACAGCTTTAAGTCTCCCTTCTGTTGTAAATGTAATTTTGGAGTTCCAGCTTTCGTGGGATGGTATTTCCGTCTTCGAAGCATCATCTTCAACAATCGGTCTTATTTTTTCATCGGAACAGGATATCAGAATTAAACACAGAACAATTATTAAAAGTCTCATCTGGATTGAAGTCCTAACTTAACAAGGTCGTGCAAATGAACTACTCCTTCCGGACGGTAATTTTCATCTACCACAATTAGAGATGTAATGTTAAAGTTTTCCATCTGCTGCAATGCAAAGGAGGCAAGAAGATCTTTATTTAACGTTTTCGGTTTTTTAGTCATAACCTCAGCGGCAGAAAGGTTTTTTATATCAAGAGTTTTCTCGAGCAGCCGGCGTAAATCACCATCGGTAATTAT
>DYHC01000222.1 GCA_020724325.1 Melioribacter roseus | reverse complement strand
TCATTCCTAAACTTTATTACAATCGTACAATGATTACGCTTATTTTTTATCTACTTATCGCTCTCTTCTTTTCATTTCTTTGCTCGATGCTTGAGGCAATTATATTAAGTACTACGCCTACTTTTATTGAAATAAAATCGGAGGAAAAGAAAAAATACGCATCGACTCTTAAGTATTTGAAAGAAAATATTGATAAACCCCTGGCGGCAATTTTAACGCTGAATACCTTTGCACATACAATCGGCGCCGCAGGCGTTGGCGCACAAGCACAAATACTTTGGGGAAATGAATATCTGTCTGTTGTCTCGGTAGTACTCACCTTGTTGATTTTATTCTTCTCCGAAATAATTCCTAAAACTTTGGGCGCTACTTATTGGCAGCAACTGGTACCTTATTCAACTTATATTTTAAAGTGGATGATTTTTGTGCTGTATCCGTTTGTTATTATCAGCAATTGGTTAACTAAAATTACCGGCAGAAAGAAAGACGAGAAAACTTTCACCCGTCAAGATTTTTCGGCATTAGCTAAAATTGGTATGAGGTTCGGTGTTTTTAACAAAGAAGAATCAGGCATAATTCAAAGCCTAATAGATTTTGATAAGATTACCGTGAAAAAAATCCTAACGCCGAGGACTGTAATAAAATCCGTTGATGAAGATATAACCGTCGAGCAATTTTATAAAACCAACGAACCAATTACCTTTTCTCGAATCCCGGTTTATAAAGGTAATCCGGATAACATTACGGGATTTATTTTAAAGGATGAAATTTTAGTCGCCGTAATTGAAAAAGAATACGATAAGAAACTGAGCGAATTCAAAAGAGAAATAGCAGTAGTATTTGAAAATTATCCCGTTCATAAGTTGTTCAAAGAAATGATAAACAAAAACGAACAGATAGTTTTGGTTATTGACGAGCACGGCGGAATGGAAGGAATTGTAACATTGGAAGACGTGTTGGAAACATTAATCGGTTTGGAAATTGTAGATGAAACCGACAGATATAAAGATATGCAGATTTTAGCCCGCAAAGTTTGGCATGAAAAAACGAAGGAAAACAAATGACCTTTTTTATGTACCACACGAGTGCTTGAATTTTTGGAAAGTTATGTATATGCTCATACACAAAACGAGGAGTGTAAAATGAGAACCAACGTTGTATTAGATGAGAAATTAGTTAAAGAAGCTCTTCAATTATCTGGCATCAAAACCAAAAGGGAATTAATACATCAGGCATTGATAGAGTTCGTAAAAAATAAAAAACGTAAAAACTTGCTTGATTTGTACGGGAAAATTGAATTCAAAAAGGATTACGATTACAAGTCAATGAGAAATTAAAAATATGATTGACTGCTTAATTGTACAAATTGCTTTAGAGCATAATCTTTTTTTACTACACAACGATAGAGATTTTGATAAATTCTCAAAAGTTGTTGATATCAAAATCTACAACTGATTAAGTGCTTTCCCATTTATACTGAAAAGAGATTTATTTACTCAATGTTTCGCAAGAATTTTAAACTCATCACCCTCACCCCCTTCTCTTGGCAAGAGAAGGGGGACGGGGGGTTGAGTTGTCTTTCAAAAAATAAAGTTTTGCGTAAGGTGAGTTATTTAATTAAATGATAGAACCCTTACAGGTTATTGCTCACAATATCTTTAAATCTATCAAGCGCTTCGTCAATCTTGTCAATATCTTTACCTCCGGAAGTTGCCGGGGTTAGGTTTTCTGCTGTTTTTTTACTACTACTTCTCAGTTACTTAGTTGTACAATGCAATTTATGTATTGATTCAATACTTTAGATTACCGAATTTCTTGATAAATATTATAGGTAAAAGAGGCTGTAAGAGGGATGGTAGGATAAGAATTATTAGTTCAAGAAAAGCAACCAAAAATGAAAGAAAACAATATGAAGAAAATGCGAAAAGATCCGGATATGCTTGAAGAATATGATTTTAGTAAAGGCATAATGGGCAAGTATTCGGAGAAATATGAAGAAGGAACCAATGTTGTTGTAATTGAACCGGATGTTGCCAAATATTTTCCAGACCATGATTCCGTGAATGATGCTTTACGTTCAATCGCTAAAATTATTAGAAAACAAAAAAAGTCCGTATAGACTTATAAAAAGAAAAAGATAATTAAAATGACTTTTTATTTCTTTTTCTGTGCCCAAAGCAAATGTTATTGAATACTTATATGTGCCGCTCAGGAATCTAATTCAACAATTTTTTCAAACCGATTCAGCGCTTCGTCAATCTTGTCAACATCTTTACCTCCGGCGGTTGCCATATGCGGTCTTCCGCCGCCTCCACCGCCGACAATCTTTGCAATTTCACCAACAATTTTTCCGGCTAATATTTTTTTCTCTTTTACGAGATCATCGGTAACTACACATACCATTTGTACTTTATCTTCTACTTGTGCAATTAATAAACCAACGCCGGATTTCATTTTATTGCGCAGCTCGTCACCCATTGATTTTAATTCATCCATACCGGAGACTTCAACTTTCCCTTTGTAAATATTTATTCCGTTTGCTTCTCCGGGATTAGCAATAATATCATCAATTCCGCCGAGTTTTTCTTCAAGCTGAAGTTTTGCAATTTCTTTTTCTAACTTTTTTTTCTCTTCAAGCAGCTCATTTATTCTTTGTTCCGAGTTCCGAATTCTGTCTTCCTGCTTCTTGATGTATTCTTCAACGCCGCGCCCGGTTACGGCTTCAATTCTTCTAACTCCGCTTGCAATAGACGACTCGCTTACAATTTTGAACAGCCCGATCTGTGATGAATTTTTAACGTGAGTTCCGCCGCAGAATTCCATAGTGAAATCACCGAACTGCACAACATTTACTTTATCGCCGTATTTGTCACCGAAGAACATCAGCGCACCCATCTTTTTTGCTTTCTCGAAAGGCGTATCTTTGTGATGAGTCATGGGAATATTTTCAAGCAGTTTATCGTTTACAATTTTTTCTATCCTTTCAAGTTCTTCCGGTTTTACTTTTTCGAAATGTGTGAAGTCGAAACGGAGTCTATCCGGACCGACATAAGAACCTGACTGTTGAACATGATTGCCCAAAACTTCACGAAGCGCCCGATGTAAAAAGTGAGTTGCGGAATGGTTGCGCATTATATCCCAGCGGCGTGATGAATCGACTACGGCTTTAACTTTTTGTCCAAGTTTTAATTTTGAGCTGTCGCCTTCAACAATATGAATGATTTTCCCTTCTATTTTTGATAAACCAACGACCGGAAATTTTTTATTATCTACTTCAAGATAACCTTCGTCATCAATTTGTCCGCCCGATTCAACATAAAACGGCGATTTATCTAAAATTACAAGCGCTTCTCCGTTTTGATTTTTAAGTCCTACAATTTCTGCATCGGTTTCAAGTTCATCGTAGCCGGTAAATGTAGTGGGTATATTTTTCTTAATTTCAAATTGAGTTAAATCATTCACTTCGACTTTGTGAGCCCCTTGTTTGTTTTTTGTCGATTGGCGTGCTCTTTCTTTTTGCTCATTCATCAATTCATTAAAACGTTTTTCATCAACCTTAAATCCCTTTTCTTTTGCCATCACGACAGTTAAATCCAGAGGGAAGCCGTATGTATCGTAAAGTTTAAATGCGTCATCGCCGGGGATAAGTTTTTCGTTTTTCACTTTTGATTTTTGACTTATCTCTTCAAAGAGATCAATTCCTCTATCAAGTGTTTTGTTAAAGCTTTCTTCTTCGGCTTTGATAATTTTCTTAATATTTTTTTGCTGCTCTTTTATTTCGGAAAAATAATAGCCCATATTTTTTACAACAGCATCAACCAACTTGTACAAAAAAGGTTCGTGCATATTAAGATTTCTTCCGTAGCGGGCGGCTCTTCGTAAAATTCTTCGGAGAACATAGCCGCGACCCTCATTGCCCGGTGTTGCACCGTCAGCAATTGCAAATGTTAAAGTTCGAACATGGTCTGCAATTACACGCATTGCAATTTGATCTTTTTCTTCTTTGTACTTTATGCCGGAGAGGTTTTCAATTTCGGAAATTATCGGTGTGAAAACATCGGTATCATAATTTGAAGATTTCCCTTGAAGCACGGCGCAGACTCTTTCGAAGCCCATACCTGTATCAACATGTTTTGCGGGGAGATCGTGCAGCTTCCCGTTTTCGTCTCTATTGTTTTGAATGAAAACAAGATTCCAAATTTCAATACATCGCGGATCTCCGGCATTCACCCATTTGGGATTATCATAATCATCACTAACGTTAATGTGAATTTCAGAACAAGGTCCGCACGGACCGGTTTCGCCCATTTCCCAAAAGTTATCTTTTTCGTCAAAGCGTA
>DYHC01000221.1 GCA_020724325.1 Melioribacter roseus | reverse complement strand
TATAACGTGATTGATCAGTGTCTTCAATTCTTAAAATAAATTTTCCATTATCCTTTTTTGCGAAAAGATAATTGTAAAGAGCGGTCCTTAAACCGCCAACATGTAAATAACCGGTTGGAGATGGAGCAAAACGAACTCGAATTTCTTCCAAAATAATTCCAAAAATGTTAATAGAATGGCTCAAATATAAAAAAGTTGGATGTAATTATCGGGGTTTATGCAGGAATAAAATTCTGGTTGAATATTATCAGAAATAGAATAAGAAACAATTAGATTATGCAGCTTAAAGCAGAACTCAATAAAA
The DNA here is from genome assembly GCA_020724325.1 of Melioribacter roseus. Taxonomy (GTDB): domain Bacteria; phylum Bacteroidota; class Ignavibacteria; order Ignavibacteriales; family Melioribacteraceae; genus DSXH01. Next base: position 4,037 of record DYHC01000221.1, on the reverse strand, counting down.
AAATATTAAATGAAGTAAAATGTCGTAATACACTTTAAGCATACGTGTAATACTTAACCTTATCTATAAATTCTTTTGAGTCGATAGGTTTGGGAATATAATCCGTTGCACCGGACTCAAGGCATTTTTCCCGATCGCCTTTCATAGCAAATGCAGTAAGGGCAATAATGGGAATATTTTTGTATTCTGGGATCTCTCTAATTTTTTCAGTTGCTTCAAAGCCATTCATTACCGGCATTTGCATATCCATTAAGATTAGATCGAACTTATCGCCCGTAGCCATTTTAACAGCATCTTCACCGTTTTCAACAACAACAATATCTTCGTAATTATTTTTCTTCAGTAATCTTGTTACTATTATCTGCGAATGTTTGTAATCTTCTGCCAGAAGAATTTTTATGCCGCCTTTTTTCTTAATAACCTCTTCAACCGGCGGTGGAACTTCGTAACGGTTAATCATAGCATTAATTGTATCTGCCAGATCTTCGATGTTTGTAGAACGTTTTTCAAGAAGCTCTTCAAACAGCCCTTCAATTTTGGAAAGATCCTCGCCGTAATTTTCTTTACCTGTGTAAATAATAATTGGTAGATTCACAAAACGTTTTTCGGATTTAATTAACTTAATTAACTCAAATCCATTAGGTGCGGGCATATCAAGGTCAATTATTGCAAGGTCTATTTCTTTATCGCGTATCAAACTCATAACATTTGCAGAAACATTTTCGGCTATGGCATTAAACCCAACGCTTTCAATAGCTTGCTTTACTAATTTGAGAGTAGGAACATCATCATCAACACAAAGAACATTAGAGTCTTTGCGTAGTTTATAGTGCTGAAGAACTTCAACCAGATAATTATAATTAATCGGTTTTACAAAGTACTCTACCGCCCCCATCATAAACGCCTTTTGCTGTTCAGGTTCAATAGAGCATGCAATTACAGGAACATTTTTTGCGTTAGGATTATCGTGAATTTTTTTAAGAAGCTCTAGACCGTTAATATGAGGAATTTCAATATCCAGAATTACCGCGAGTAATTTTTCGGAATTAATAACAGAGAATGCTTGTTCTTCTGAACTAACTATAGTAGGATCATAACCCCATTTGTTCAGATAATTGCTAAGAAGTTTTGAAGTTGCATAATCATCTTCTATAACAAGCACTTTATTCTTAGAGGTTGTTTTTGGAAGCTTGGATAGAGTATTTTCTAAATCCATCATCACTTCTCCGTTAATAGTGAATGTAAATAATGTTCCATTAGAGCCGCAAAAAACGTTAATTTCTCCCCCTAAGAAATCTACATACTTTTTAACCAGTGTTAAGCTTAATCCAGCCAGACTGGAATTTTTAAATTCTGTTAATTTAGAAAGAGCAAAAGGTTCAAAAAAGGTTTTTACTAAATTTGCCGGTAATCCTTTGTTATTATTATCGGAAATATCAAATTTTATTTTACTATCAGAAGCAGCAGAAACAGTAATTTCAATTTCACCGCCGGAGTTTTGTGCTGTTAGAAAAAATAAAATGTTGCTTAAGATATATCTGAGTTTTTGGTCGTCAATGTCAATATTTTTCGATAAATCCGTTCCAATGTTCTGTTTGAAAGTTAAATTTTTTCGTGCAAATTTATTCTTAAAAATAGCAGCAAGATCATTTACCAGATTTTCAATTGAAATATTTTTTTGGTTTGAAATCAACTGGTTCGATTCGGCTTTAGCAATTTCCGATAGGTCATTAATGTTCAGTAATAAATTCTGTGCATTCCGTTTAATAGAAGAAATATATTCGGCATTGGATGAGGATAAATTCTCCTCGGAAATAATTGTTGTAAAACCGATAATAGAGTTTACACTGTTCTTTAATTCTTGTGAAACACCAGAATACAACTGAATAAAGCTTTGATTTCCGGGCAGGCTGCCGCCTTTTATTGAATACCATGTATTGTAAAAATTGGAAATGGTAGTTAATGTTCGTGAAAGGTTTTCTTTCTCATCTCTAGTAAAAGAGGATTTTTTTGCAATTTTTATTAAAAGGGAGTTCTCTTTATTGATTCTAATATTTATACACGTTTCATTTAGAAGAAAATCTGAAATTTTGAGTTGACAAGACGCATCGGAATATAAATCATTACTTACTTCACCTTGAATCGATTTACATTGAGGACATTGGTGATTAGAACCTTTTGTAAAAACTTTTCGGGAAGAAGAAGAACGGCTTAAGACAGATAGGGATTTATCGTTATTAATCAAGAATAAAACGGCAGCATCAAGATTGAATTCATCAGTAATAAAATTGCAAACCTCATCAGAAAAAAAATCATCACCCCGTTTTGCAAATTCCGATAGTTCTGCAATTTTTCTTAAAAATAAGTCCGCTTTATTCCCGCTCGGCATTAAGCCCTGTTAATAGTAACAATAAAATTAGAAAGAAAAATAATCAATTTATGATACAGTTGAAAATAGAGTAATTGTTGTTTTTTAATAAAGGAACTTTTGATAAAGATTGTATCATTTCTACAACCTCAAACAACGCATACATGATACAATCAATTTCAAAAAAATATTTTTTTGAACAGTCTCTCCAATTAATTAATCAAAGATTATCTAAGAAGTAATTAGTAATTTTATTATACAGATGAAGCGCTTCTCTTCCACTTACTCCGTGTCCATGCCCGATATATGGGAAATAATCGAGCGGTTTATTTAATTCAGCAGCCCGCTTTGCAAATGAAAGGGTATTCTGCCATACAACTGTAGGGTCTGATGTTCCGTGGACAAGTAACAACTTACCGAACATGTTTTGAACATAATTTAGTAAGCTTGCTTCCTTATAACCATCGGGATTAGATTGAGGAGTATCCATATATCTTTCGGTATACATTACTTCATAAAATTTCCAATCTATAACAGCACCGCCGCATGCGCCAACTTTAAAGGTATTATTTGTTCTGAGCATCATCGATGTAGTCATAAACCCGCCGTAACTCCATCCGAAAACGCCGAATCTGTTTTCATCGAAGTATGGAAGAGATTTCAAATAATTTACACCAGCCATTTGGTCTTTCAACTCAATTGTTCCAAGTTTTCTGAATGTTGACTGAGCAAAATCTGACCCGCGGTTGGATGTACCTCTGTTATCGAGTTCAAAAATTATATAACCTTTCTGTGCCATCATTTTAAACCAAAGCTGATAGCTTCCAAAACCAAAAGTATTGAGTACTCCTTGAGAGTGCGGTCCGCCGTAAACGTAAAATATTACCGGATACTTTTTTGATGGATCGAAGTCTGGAGGATAAATTATGCGGCAGTAAAGTTCTATACCTTCTTCATTTTTAATAGTGAAAATTTTTGTTTCACCGGTTTTAATTTCTTTCTGGGGATTATCGGCGGTTAAAAGATTTTTAACAACTTCATACTTTTTATTGAGCAGGTTGATTACTCTGGGAATCTTTAGACTGTTAAAGCTATCAATAAAATATTCATCGTTAGAGCTTTTTTGTACATTATGCATCCCAGGCTCTTTTGTTATTTTTTCAAGTTTTCCGCTTTCAATGTTTACCTTGTAGAAGTGACGTTCGATTGGAGAATCTTTTGTAGAAGTTATGTAAATGAATTTGCCGGTTTTATCAAATCCATTAAATGAAGTAATAACCCATTTGCCCTGAGTAACCTGTTTAATCAATTTGCCTTCTGTATCATAAAGGTAAAAGTGATTATAACCGTCTCTTTCGGATAACCATAAAAATCTATTGTTCGAATTAGGTAAGAAGATCATTGGATTAAGTGGTTCGACAAACTCGTTGTCTTTTTCCTCGAATAAAATTTTTACTTGTTCGCCTGAAGCAACATCATATTTAATAAACTGCATATGATTTTGATCGCGGTTCAAGTGTGCAATGAAAAAGTACTTTTCATCTGGTGACCAGGCTAAATTTGTAAGGTATTGATCAAGCGGTTCACCGGTTTTTAACAATATTGTTTTTCGCGCTGAGTCTTACCTTCACTACAATTTTGTTTTTGTTTTTTCATATTTGACCTCCCT
>DYHC01000220.1 GCA_020724325.1 Melioribacter roseus | reverse complement strand
ACATAAGAGGCGATTTTAATTTTGCATGGCCAAGTGCAGAAATTGCTGTTATGGGTCCAAAAGGTGCCGTTGAAATTATTTTTAAAAAGGAAATTTCATCTGATAAAGAACCGGCAAAGAAACTTGAACAACTCCTTTCCGATTATATTACTAAATTTGCTAATCCATATATTGCAGCAGAACGAGGTTATATTGACGAAGTAATTATACCAAGAGAAACCCGCCAGCGCCTTATAAATTCATTTCAGATTCTAAAAACCAAGGTTGATTCTAATCCAAAAAGGAAGCATTGCAATATTCCTTTATAGTTTTTTATTTCCTAACTTGTTTAATAACAAAAGATAAACCAAATTATATGATATTAAACTTGACAAAAAATTTATAAGAGATTAAATTGCCAACAAAATTCAACCACTTGGAGAGCGCGTGAGAAAACTACTTCTAATAGTTATTTTCCTTTCCTTAATTATTTCATTTAATGCTTGCAGCACTTTCAATTCCACCACAAGAACAACAAATTTCGTTAAATCCGATACTACAAAGGTTACAGTATCTTCAATAGTAAATGAAATGCTTGAAAATGCACGTAGGGATTATGTAAATGCCCTGTATAAGCAAAAATTGGGATTTAGAGCCGAAGCCCTTAGTTTTTATGAATCGGCACTAACCACAATTAATAAGCTCGGTTACTATCCTAATGTTGAAGAAAATGAAGTCTTTATCGAATTGGAAAATTCTATAGTAGAAGATTATAAATCATATGTAGAAAGTATGGAAGAATTACCGGAAAATGTTTCAATAAGCGCTTTAGAAGAATGGATGAATAAAAGAATTCCTGATTTTGATATTGAAGAAGATTCGGTAATAGTAAATGAAGAGTTTAATAAGATTATTACTGTAGTTGTTGGAGATTTTCCGTTAGAAGTGAACAGGTACGTTGAACAATATATTGAATATTTTACAGGAAGGGGAAGCAAATATATTGATTTGTGGCTTTCAAGATCGGGCAAATATTTTCCGATGATGGCTAAAATATTTGCAGAAGAGAAGGTTCCGCAGCAGCTTATTTTTTTAAGCATGGTAGAAAGCGGACTTAACCCAATTGCCCGTTCGTGGGCTAAAGCAGTTGGAATATGGCAGTTTATTAAAGGAACTGCAAGAATTTATGACCTCGATATAAATGTTCATATTGATGAAAGAAGAAATCCTGAAAAGGCAACTTATTCTGCAGCAAGACATTTAAGGGACCTCTATTATTCACTTGGAGACTGGTACCTTGCACTTGCTGCTTATAACAGCGGCGAAGGCAGAGTTAGAAAAGCAATGAGAAGAGCCGGTTCTAGTAACTTTTGGGATATCCGTCCTTATCTCCCAAGAGAAACGAGAAACTACGTTCCACAATATATCGCTGTTACTTTAATTGCAAGTCAGCCTGAAAAATATGGGTTTACAAATATCCAATACGAAAAACCTCACGATTATGTAATTCATAAAATTCATGAAGCAATTGATCTTAACGTATTGGCAAAATGTGCAGGAATAAGTACCGACTTGTTGAGAGATATGAATTCGGAACTTACTCAAAACTCTACACCTCCCAAATACGATGGAGGTTATCCTTTGAGAGTTCCTTCTAAAACTTATGAGATGTTTGTAGAGAACTTAAAAAATCTTCCGGAGGATGCTAAATTACAATTTGTGATTCATTCTGTAAGTCACGGTGAAACAATTTCCCAAATTGCTTCAAAGTATAATGTAGGTATTACGGAATTAGCAAATTATAATAACATCTCTACAAAAAAGAAATTGCCTACGGGAATTGATTTAAAAATTCCTACATCATTTGTAAATTTGGACGACCTTGCAATTAATACTGATATGCTTCCTGCAATTGAAGATGAAATTACCAGTCTTGATGAAAATCCATCTTATAAATTACATATAACAACCAACGATAATTCTGACAAGTATTTTAAAATGTATCAAGAAATGATGACTGACTCCATAGAGTATATTATTCCTGAAGGTAGAACTGCAGTTAAGTATGCCTTTAAGAGTAAGGATAATCTGGTAGATATTGCAGATCTTTTCAATGTACGAGTTTCTGATTTAAGAAATTGGAATAACCTTCCTTATACATCACGTGTAAAGGTTGGTCAGGAAATTTCAATTTATGTTCCGGATAATAAGGTTGAATACTACTCAAAAATCAATTCGATGAGCGAAGCAGAAAAGAATCAGATCTTGTTTGTTAATTCTGGCGATACATGGATTGAACATCGTATTCGAAATGGTGAATCCCTCTCTTCAATTGCAGCTAAATATGGTGTTTCAATTAGACAGATAAAGGAATGGAATAACCTTTCCAGTAACAACATTTATATGGGCAGAAAATTAGTTATTTATTCAGGCGATCCTAAAAACTTATCTTCCAATAGATCTAATAACAATTCAATTTCTGGTAATACCTCCAAATACAGGGTTCGTAAAGGTGATACTATTAGTGAAATTGCTAGAAAATTTAATATTAGCGAATTTCAGTTAAGAAAATGGAATAATCTTAAGTCAAATAAAATTGTTGCCGGGCAGGAACTAACGCTCCATAATAAAGAGAATACGCTATCATTCGGCGATAACACAACTCCTAAAAATTCGAACGTTATCAACTATACTATAAAACCGGGCGATGTTTTAGGCAAAATTGCCGAGAACTATAACGTTAGTATTGCAGACCTGAAGAATTGGAATAATCTAAAAAGTAATAAGCTGATTGCTGGTAAAAAGTTGTTGATTTATTCGGATTCTAAACCAATTGATCCAACTCAGATTACTGGCGAGATTAAGCAAAATAAAACAAAGAGTAATCTTCATACAGTTAAAAACGGCGAATCATTATGGTCGATTGCAAAGATTTATAAAGTTCTGGTTGCCGATATAATGGCGTGGAACAATCTAACCTCGGATAGAGTTAAAATCGGACAAAAATTAAAAATATTACCTAATTAAAAAGTTCTTTTAATGTAAGTAAAAAAAGTCGTTAGGGGTGCCGGCATAGTACATGCGGCTGAGAACAGACCCTCGAACCTGATCTGGATAATGCCAGCGTAGGAAAATGGTTCAAGAATAATTGAGCAAGCCGTTTTCCAGACGGCTTTTTTATTTCTCAACTAAATTCCGGTAGTACCGGAGGAGGAGTAAAATGAAAAACTTAATTGTTCTTCTATTCTTTTTATATTTCAATTCTTTTGCACAGGTAATTTCTGTTGAAGGATATGTAAAAAACTTATCCACCAAAGAACCAATTCCTTATGCCAACATAATTGTTACCGGAAAAGGTATTGGTGCTGCTTCAGACTTAAATGGACGATTCCTTCTTAAAGGCGAAATTAATCCTAACGATTTAATTCGTATCTCTCATATTGCGTATCATGCAAAAGAAGTTCTTGCCGCGTACTTAATGACAGATACAAAAGAAATATTTCTGGAAAATAAGGTTATTTCGAGCCAGACAGTTTTAGTAAAAGGTTCGGTTGCAAAAGGTGGTATTACACCTATTAGTTTTACAAAACTTAACAGGAATGAACTTACATCCACATATTCAACGCAGGATATTCCAGAAATTTTGAGTTATTTACCTTCAGCAACGTTTTATTCAGAGAACGGAAATGGTATTGGCTACAATTACCTGAGTATCCGTGGTTTTGATCAGAGAAGAATTTCCGTTTCGATAAACGGGATTCCTCAAAACGATCCTGAAGACCATAACCTGTACTGGCACAACTTTACGGATTTAATTGCAAGTACAGAATTAATTCAGGTTCAGAGAGGGGCTGGCTCGGGAATTACCGGTTATCCTGCTATTGGCGGGGCAATAAATATTATTACGTCCGCTTTCTCTGATAAAACTCAATTAGAATTATCATCATCAATTGGCGATTTTAACACGCGTAAATATAGTGTCTCTTTCTCAAGCGGTTTGATTAATCAGAAATATTCCTTCCATGCAAAACTTTCGCAAACATTAAGCAGCGGCTACCGAAACAACAGCTGGGTTGACTTTAAATCCTATTATTTATCTGCAGTCCGCTTTGATGAAAACCTTACTTCGCAAATAAATATTTATGGAGGACCCGTTGCAGACGGACTTGCTTATAATGGTTTAGCAAAGTTTGCAATTAAGGATCGTAGTCTTCGTAAAGAAAATTTGTCTTATTGGGAAGCAGATAATGATAAATACACATACAAAATAGAACGAAGACCAGATGAGATAGAGAATTTTTCTCAACCACATTTTGAATTGCTCAATGAATTTAAGTTAAGTGATAATCTAGTTTTCAACTCGGCTCTTTTTGCACTAT
>DYHC01000219.1 GCA_020724325.1 Melioribacter roseus | reverse complement strand
GTGCAACCTGTTTGGGGTCTAAAAGTTTTATTGTTCCTGCAGTAGAGTTCCGCGGATTAGCAAAAGTTTTTTCTCCGTTTAATTCTCTTTCTTCATTCAATTTATTGAATTGATTTATCTCCATGTAGATTTCGCCGCGGACTTCTAAATCGGGAATCTTAGAAATAAAATTGGGATTAATTGATAAAGGAAGAGTACGAATTGTTTTTATGTTATTAGTAATGTCTTCGCCTATAGCCCCGTCACCTCGTGTAGCTCCTGTTTCCAGAATTCCATTAACATAACGTAAGCTTACAGATACTCCGTCAATTTTAAGTTCGCATACATAATCAACCGATTCATTGGCTGGCAAAGCATCCTTAACGCGTCGGTCAAAATCGATCAGCTCATCTTCGCTGTAAGAATTGGATAGGCTTAACATTGGAATTTTATGCACAACCGGCTTGAATTCATTTGTAATATCTGCTCCAACTCTTTGAGTAGGAGAATCTGGCGTAACAAAATGTGGATAGTACTTTTCGAGTTGAATTAGTTCTTCCAGCAGCAGATCATATAAATAATCGCTGATAGTAGGTTGAGCCAGAACAAAGTAATTATGGTCATGTACTTTTATCTGCTTACGAAGTTCTTCAATTCTGGTTTTGGGATCTGCTTTCATTCTTTGTTGGGACAGTTAAAATATAGGATTTTACTGTATCTGAATTAATAATGTAACCACGTAATTCACCTTTGCTTCCGGGGACTTGTAATTGCTTTTTATTTAATTCCATTGATAAGAAACCGGCATTCCCCACCGAAACTCTAAATTCTTTTTCCGCTTTATAGGTAATTGATTCATTTTCTTTCATGACGCTTTGGTAAACCATTTTATTATCGGAAAGAATTTTTACCCAGACTCGTGCAGATGTTCTTAATGTAAGTTTTAAACTGTCATCTTCCGGAATTGTGATTTCTTGTGCTGGTTTATTTTCAAGCTCAAAACGACTTTCCGTTCTTGCATCTAATTCACTGTAAGATATTTCAGATTCTATTTTAGGACTACCGCTAAAGAAAGTAAAATATAACATGGTAAGAACCATTACTAAAGCCGCGGCAATAAAATACGCAGACTTATTAATAACATAACTTTTATAAGGCGAATTTCCAGATGAGGAACTTTCTTCTAATTTTGTTTCTTCAGAAAAAAATTTTTTGTTCTCATTTCTTCTTTGTTCTAGTATTTCATCTGTAATTGGGTTCTTTTCTTTAGTTTCTTTTTCAGGATTACTTTTTTCTTCAATCATTCCTTTTCGGGCAAGTTGATATTTTTTCATTACTTCGGAAACATCAAAATCTGCAACCTGCGCATATTCTTTTATAAATGCGCGTATATAGAGTTCGGGCAGAATTTCGAAGTTACCTTCTTCAATTGCCTGAAGAAATTTGATATCAATTTTAGTCCGGTTTGCTATATACTGAAGTGTAATATCCTTTGATTCTCTGAATAACTTTAATTCTTTTGCAAACTTTTTCAATGATTCAGTCATATTTTATTTATTAATTTTATTCACGAATCAATTTAGCTGCAAATGATCCATCAAAACCATGAATATGAGGAAAGGTTTTAACAAATCCATCACTACTTATAAAATTTTCTTGAATACTCAAAGATGCATCAACAAGTTTGAATTCCGGGTGCTCACTCAAAAACCTGCTAATCTGTTCTTCATTCTCTTCCGGTTCAATTGTGCAAGTACTATAAACAAGAAGACCGCCCGGTTTTAAAAGTGATGCACCTTTCTTAATTAAATCCTGTTGAATATTAATAATTTTTCTAATATCTCCCAAGTCCTTCTTCCATTTTAAGTCGGGTTTCTTTGTTAATGTACCTAACCCGGAACAGGGAGCATCAACTAATACTCTATCGAATCCTATCATGTCAGTAAATTCAAGAGAATCGATTGTAACAGCTTGAACGTTAGTCACTTTTAAACGATCTAGATTTTTGGATAAAACTTTCAATCTGCTTTCAAATCTGTCTAACGCAACAATTTCACCCTTGTTCTGCATAAGGTCGGCAATAAAACCAGTTTTACCTCCGGGTGCTGCACAAAGATCAAGTATTCTCATTCCCGGTTTTGGATCGAGTAATAAAACAGGAAAACATGTACTTTCATCCTGTACAGAAAAATATCCCTTAGCAAAGTATTCCCAGTCGGTAATGTTTGAAAGTGAATTCATCCGAATAAATTGATTGTGGGCTTTACTATCGGAATATTTTAGTCCAACGGAATTAAGGAGGTTTTTGAATTCTTCTTTATTAGTAACCAGGTTATTAATGCGAAGAGTTAGCGTAGGTTTATCATTATTGGCAATTAATAATTTTTCTGTTTCCTCTTTTCCAAATCTATTCAACCATCTCTTTACCATCCATAAAGGATGCGAATAGTATGCACTTAAGTAGTTTATTAAATCTTCAACAGGATTAGGATATCTAATAGATTCTTTACTTCGAATAATATTTCTTAAAACACCGTTTGCAATATCGGCATATTTTTGTCCCTGAAGTTTTTTTACAAATTCAACGGCTTCGTTCACAGCAGCATAATCAGGAACTTTATCAAGAAATAGGATTTGGTAAAGAGCAACCCGCAAAGCATTTTTAATATTCGGAACAACTTTAGAGAATTGACCTTTATAAAATCCGTTAAGTATCCAGTCTATTCTACCCATCCATCGCATAACACCGTGAACAATTTCGAATAATAGAGCTTTATCTGGTCCGGTAAGGTTTGAGTTTTTTAATTCTATTTCCAGCAGTTTATCTAAGTAGGCATCCGTTCTATCAATACGATTAAGAATTTTTACTGCAAATCCTCTTACTCCCTGGTAGAGGTTTAGAAGGGACTGTTCGTTAGTTATTTCATTATTCATTTGATCAGAAATTGAAATCAATTAATTCGGAGATAATCTATTTAAAACGCAAAAGGGCTGTAAAATAAAACAGCCCTCAAGTTTTAGTAAAATATTTTGTTAAGCTTGTTTTAATCCGTATTTCTTTTTAAATCTTTCAACCCGTCCAGTGGAATCTACAAGTTTTTGTTTTCCTGTAAAGAAGGGATGACATTCCGAACAAATTTCGAGTTTAATACTGCTTACGGTAGAACGCGTTACGAATGTATTGCCACAAACACATGTAACTTCACATTTTCTGTAAGTAGGATGGATACCTGTTTTCATGAGTTAAAACTTCCTTGAAGATTTTTGCGGTCGAAATTTACATAGGAGTGGATAAAAAAACAAATTTTCCTAAGAAAATCTCAATTATTCAGCTTTTTTCATTCTTTTTAATGAATCTTGCTTTGCCTGGGCTTTCTTAATGGAATCTAATAAAGCTCTATACTTTAGGATAGTGTTTTTATCGGCTTCTTCGCGCGTAAAGAATCCGTCAAATTCGGAAACATCATCGCCTCCTTTAACAATATTACCCTGAAGATTATTTCTCCTTCTGTTTTCGCCGCTAATATAATCATCGAGAGCAACCGAGCGGTTATTAAAAATAGGATATTTCGAATTAGGTTTAACTACAGCATCGTTAGGATTTACCTTTACATTTAAGGCTGCCGATGAGGATTTACTTCTTGAATTGTTTTTGCTCCTTTCAATTTTGTCTGAATTTTTGTCTTGTAAAGATTTGTTTGGATCAGCTTGAGTTACAATTTGCGGAGGATCTGTCATTAATGGATTATCATACTGCTCATCATTTGGCAGAAAAACAAACAAGAGAATGAATACGGTAACAACAACTGCAGAAGGAGCAAAAAACTTTATTAAATTAAACTGTTCCCTCGGTTCCGGCAAAATATCAAAACTTTTTTTCTGAATTCGCATATTAAGCTGAAATTCAAAATTATCCGGGGCATCAACTTTAGGAAGTTCTTTAAGATCGCTTATTAATTTGGAAAATTGTTTTTCTTCATCATTGTAAATATTTACTCCCATAAACCTTACTCTCTATAAATGTTTTTTAATAATTTTTGCAGTTGTGTTCTCCCCCTGTTAATTCTGGATTTAACCGTCCCGATAGAAAGAGTAGTAATATCGGCAATTTCTTCGTATGACAACCCTTGAATATCTCGTAATATAACAACTTCTCGATAAACCGGTCTAACTCTTAAAAGAGCACGCTGAATCATTTCATTTTTAATATTGCTGTCTGTAGATTTATCGGGAGCCAAAAAGGATTTATCTTCAATTTGAATGGAACGTTCTTCATCGGAATTATCGATTGAAAAGAAATTTCTTCTTTTTCTACGTTTCAATTCGTTTTTAGCAAGATTACCGGCAATTGTATAGATCCAGGTTGAAAACTTAGCAAATTCCCTATATGAGTCTTTGTTAAGATAAAATTTAATCATCGTATCCTGGACAATATCTGTGCAAGCATCC
>DYHC01000218.1 GCA_020724325.1 Melioribacter roseus | reverse complement strand
GATAATCGGCATGTATTGCGGTTGGGTCATTGCAAAGTAAAATTTTTTTAATTCCCATCCTCTGCCCAAAGTGCCCCATGGTTCCATTTTGGAATTTTGCAGACCGAGCTCGGTTAATTTATTCACAACCCATTTGCCGGCTTCTCTGTATTGATTAGAGCCGGCTAAACGTGGAGCGTAAATATCTGTGAGAAAGCTTAAATACTCCATTACCTTAGAATTTTCAAGTCCTTCTCTTTTGATTCTTTGCATTACCTGGTGATCAATTTTTTCTTGTGCTAAAGATGTGAAGGAGATAAAAAATATTATAAAGAGTGAGAATGATTTATTAAACATGACAATCCTAAATTTGTTATGAAAGAAATTTCTCTATTTGTCTTCTATGACGAAGAACATGAACGATTGCGTGTTCGAACATCATTTCAATATCGTAAAATCCCCATTTTGTATTCTGGCGGGTAGCAAGAATTTGATCTTCGGATAAATTCCAGAAACCCTCAACAGAGTTTGCGGTAAATGTTAATACTTTGTTTAATACTCTAGCAGAATCCTTTGCATTATCAATTTTGAATTCGGGTTTGACGGGAACAAGAGCTAAAAATATTCTTATTTGATTTGCATATCTGTAAGCGGCATCGATAACGTGATTCATAATTGATTTTATTGATCTGCAATGTTCGTCGGTTGTGTTTGGATCGTAAATTTTACTGAACTTATCATCTGGTAAATTATCAATTAGTAAAATTAACTCGGAAGCAGCGCGTTCATATTCGTCCATTAATGCACCTATAGAACCGTTCCTTAAATTTTTTTTATTCATCGTTAACGGATACACTTGTTAAATACCTCTAACCGAAAATAGTAAATTATTATTAATAGCTCCTATCATATATTTTAATCACTCGCATCATAATTTAATATAGGACGGAGCCATTTTTCTGCCTCTTTAAGACTGATTCCTTTTCTTTTTCTGTAATCATCAACCTGGTCTTTATTTATTTTGCCAACGGAAAAGTATTTGGCTTCTGGGTTGGCGAAATATAACCCGCATACAGAAGCAGCCGGATACATTGCCAGACTCTCGGTAAGACTTATCCCAATTTTATTTTTTACATCTAATAATTTCCAGATAGTCAATTTTTCCGAGTGGTCCGGCTGAGCGGAGTAGCCGGGAGCCGGTCTTATGCCCGTATATTTTTCATCTATTAATTCGGTGTTGGTGTAATCCTCTTCCTTTGCGTAACCCCAAATTTCCTTGCGTACTTTAAAATGCAGATATTCTGCAAACGCTTCTGCAAGCCGGTCTGCTACGGCTTTGATCATTATAATATTATAATCGTCATGCTCATTAGTAAATTTTTCAATCAGAGTTTCAATGCCAATTCCGGTGGTAACGGCAAACATTCCTATGTAATCAGCTGCACCGGAAAATTTTGGTGCAATAAAATCTGCCAACGCAACGTTTGGAATATCCTGGGATTTAATAATCTGCTGACGTAAAGTATGCAAAGTTGCAAGTAATCCTTTTCGATTCTCATCCGAATAAATTTCGATATCGTCTTCAAAAGAATTAGCCGGAAAAATGCCAACAATGCCATTTGCTGTAAGGAGCCGGTTATTTATTATTTTATCGAGAAGAATATTGGCATCTTTATAAATTCTTTTTGCTTCACTACCATAATTGTTGTTAAATATTTCTGGATATTTTCCTTTTAGTTCCCACGTGGAGAAGAATGGAGTCCAATCGATATATTTTTTTATTATTGATATATCTACATCTTTGAAAACCGAAATACCAGGATTATCAGGTTTGTGCGGTTTTACATTCTGCCAGTTTAGTATCAGTTTATTTTTTCTTGCATCTTCAATTGATAGATAATGTCTAACAGTTTTTCTTGTATTATGGTCGATGCGGAGTTTTTCATATTCATTTTTAACTTCGAGCTGAAATGCTTTCTTATTCTCATCATTCAATAAATTGCTAACAACATTAACACTTTTTGAGGCATCTATTACATGAATAACCGTATGAGAATATTCTGGAGCAATTTTAACGGCAGTATGAATACGCGAAGTTGTAGCACCTCCAATTAGAAGAGGAATTTTTAATTCCATCCTTTCCATTTCCTTAGCGAGGTGTACCATCTCATCTAAAGATGGAGTAATTAACCCGCTCAACCCGATAATGTCTACTTTCTTCTCAATTGCGGTAGAAAGAATTTTATCGGAAGGAACCATTACGCCCAGGTCAATAACATCATAATTATTACAGCCGAGCACTACACCCACAATGTTTTTACCAATATCATGCACATCGCCTTTAACTGTAGCGAGCAATATAGTAGGAGATGATTTGACAGAATTATTATGCAAATTTTGTTTTTCGAGATGCGGAATCAAAACAGCTACGGCTTTTTTCATTACACGCGCACTCTTAACAACTTGCGGTAAAAACATTTTGCCTGAACCGAATAAATCCCCAACTATATTCATTCCGTCCATTAAAGGACCTTCTATAATTTCAAGAACCGATGAATATTTTTTTAATGCTTCTTCAGAATCTTTTTCTATATAGTCTGTAATCCCGTTTATCAAAGAGTATTTTAATCTTTCTTCTAAAGAAAGAGCTTGCCATTTATCGGCACTCTTTTCAGTTTTATTCTCTACGGCAGTATTGTTTGCATATTCAACTAAGCGTTCTGTTGCATCATTTCTGCGGTTAAGTAAAACATCTTCAACAAGTTCCAACAAGTCTTTTGGAATTTCTTCGTAGAGGGCAAGCTGACCGGCATTTACAATGCCCATATCCATTCCGGATTCTACAGCATGATAAAGAAAAGCGGAATGCATAGCTTCTCTCACTATATTATTTCCCCTGAAAGAGAAAGACACATTGCTAACGCCTCCGCTTACTTTGGCATAAGGAAGGTTTTTCTTAATCCACCTTGCAGCTTCAAAATAATCGAGTGCATATTGATTATGCTCTTCAATTCCGGTAGCAACTGCAAAAATATTTGGATCGAAAATAATATCTTGTGGAGGAAATCCTACTTCTCCGGTTAAAATTTTATATGCACGTTCGCAAATTTTAATTTTTCTTTCGAATGTATCTGCCTGTCCCTCTTCGTCAAAAGCCATAACAATAATAGCAGCGCCGTACATCAATATTTTACGCGCTTGCTCTTTGAAAATTTGTTCGCCTTCTTTTAATGAAATCGAATTAACAATTCCTTTTCCCTGTAAGCATTTAAGTCCCGCTTCAATAACATTCCACCTGGATGAATCGATCATAATAGGAATTTTTGCAATGTCAGGTTCGGCAGATAACAAGTTTAAGAATTTGGTCATCGCTTCTTCGGAGTTTATAAGTCCCTCGTCCATATTCACATCCAGAATCTGGGCGCCGTTTTCAACTTGTTCTCGTGCTACAGTTAATGCTTCTTCAAATTTTCCATCTTTAATAAGACGGGCAAATTTTTTAGATCCTGTTACATTAGTTCTTTCGCCAACGTTTATAAAATTGGAATCGGGTCTAAAAATCAGCGGTTCCATACCGCATAATTTAAGATAAGGTTCGACATCAGGAATTTTTCTGGGTTTATATTTTTTTGCTAAGCTGGAAAAGTATTTGATATGCTCTGGAGTTGTGCCGCAGCATCCTCCAATAATATTAACATATCCTGATTCAAGAAATTCTTCTATAACAGAAGCCATAGAAGATGGTGTTTCATCGTAAAGTCCGAATTCATTAGGTAAGCCGGCATTAGGATATAGACTAACAAATGTATTCGCAATTCTCGATAATTCCGAAATGAATGACCTCATTTGAGAAGCACCGAGCGAACAATTTAATCCAACACTTAATAAATTTTTTGTATGAGAAACAGAAATATAAAATGCTTCTGTATTCTGACCAGAAAGGGTTCTTCCGCTCATATCAATTATAGAACCTGACAGCATAATAGGAAGTTCTATACCTGTAACTGCCATTAACTCCATTATTCCTACTATAGCAGCTTTGGAGTTGAGTGTGTCTATAATAGTTTCAACAAGTAAAATGTCTGCACCTCCGTCTATCAGTCCTCTGGCTTGTTCTTTGTAAGAATCTTTCATCTGATCGAAAGAGACGGATCTGAATCCGGCGTCCATTATATCGGGTGAAAGTGATAGAGTTTTGTTTGTTGGTCCTAAAGCTCCTGCAACAAAACGTGGTTTAGACGGATCTTGTAAAGTGAATTCATTAGCAGCTTCTTTAGCAATTTTTGCCGCTTGGTAATTGATCTGATATACAAGATGCTCTGTTTTATAGTCTGCTTGCGAAACTGCGTTGGCATTAAAAGTATTTGTTTCTATAATATCTGAACCGGCTTCAAGGTATTGGCGGTGTATGTTTTTTATTATCTCTGGCTGGGTTAATACGAGCAGATCATTGTTCCCCTTAATTTCTACAGGATGATTATTAAATATCCCTTGGCGGAATTGCTTTTCGGTAAG
>DYHC01000217.1:3437-4500 GCA_020724325.1 Melioribacter roseus | reverse complement strand
GCAATTCAGCATGGAATTTTCGCTTACTTTGTCCCCCCGGTTGCTCTTTACGCTTTACTTGGTGCTGTAATGTGGATTAATAAAAAGAAAGCCGAATCAGATAAAAATAAAGAGGTACACCATGAGTGAGAAAATGAAACCTGTACCTCTGCCAAGAAGATATTTTACACCAACTGTAATTATTCTTTCTTTTGTAGCTGCAGTCGGAATTCTATTTGTTATAGCGCGGTTAATATTTGGACTTGGTGCAGTAACCAATTTATCGAATGAATTTCCGTGGGGAATATGGATTGGTATTGATGTAGCTGCCGGTGTTGCACTTGCTGCCGGAGGATTCACAACTGCAGCGCTTGGGCATATTATGCACAAAGAGGAATATCATTTAATTACCAGACCAGCTTTATTAACTGCATTGCTCGGCTATACTTTTGTTGCTATAAGCGTTGCTATTGACCTCGGACGATATTATTACATATGGCATCCTCTCATTATGTGGAACGGTAACTCGGCTTTGTTTGAAGTTGGTATGTGTGTTATGATTTATTTAACGGTTCTCTACATTGAATTTCTGCCGATAGTTTCTGAAAGATTTATAGGAAGAGTTAACCTTCCCGGATTATTAAAACGATTTAATATTACTATAGATAAGCTCTTAAGAGCGCTTGATAGAGGGTTAGATAAAACAATGTTTATTTTCATTATTGCAGGAGTTGTTCTTTCTTGCTTACATCAATCTTCATTAGGAACATTGATGATAATTGCCGGACCTAAAATGCATCCTTTATGGCAGACGCCAATCCTCCCCCTTTTGTTCTTGCTCTCTGCTATGGCTGTAGGATTTCCGATGGTTATTTTTGAATCCTACTTAACTTCAAAGTCATTTCGTTTGAAACCCGAAACAACTATTATGTCTAATCTTGGAAATATGGTTGCTCCGCTGCTGGGAATTTACTTATCATTTAAATTGGGCGATATGGTAATTAGGCAAACATTTGTTTACTTGACTGAATTCAATACTGCAAGTGTTATGTTCGTAATAGAGATTGTTATAGGTGTTATTGTT
>DYHC01000217.1:0-3427 GCA_020724325.1 Melioribacter roseus | reverse complement strand
TATGTCGCCTCAAATTCATAAATCTCCTCTCGGATTAACATTAGCTTCATTCCTAGTAATCTTCGGAGTATTTTTGAATAGAATAAATAATTTTATTGTTGCTTACAATCCTCCTTATCAATTCCAGAACTATTTCCCATCCATCGGAGAAATTTCTGTTACTGCAGGATTTATCGCACTCGAAATATTACTCTTTAGAGCATTTGTAATGATATTCCCAATTGTTAGCGTTCCGCAGCATTCCGGAACCAAAGCAAAATTCTCTATTAGGAGTGTTTAGCAATGAAAAAA
The DNA here is from genome assembly GCA_020724325.1 of Melioribacter roseus. Lineage (GTDB taxonomy): Bacteria > Bacteroidota > Ignavibacteria > Ignavibacteriales > Melioribacteraceae > DSXH01. Next base: position 3,136 of record DYHC01000217.1, on the reverse strand, counting down.
ATAATAATAGCGTTATTAGTTTTAACTCCAATACTAATCCATAGTCAATCTAAATTAAACAGCTCGCATGCAAATCTCAATTTATCGTGCTCTAATTGTCATTCCTGTAATATCCCTACTAAAGAGAATCCGTGTCTTAAACCTTGCCCTAGAGAAAACTTAATTAGAATCGACCAGAAGCCGGAAGAAGGACCGCAAATATTAGTAATTGATAAATTACGCGATACAGATATCTATGCACCGGTTAAGTTTTCTCATTTGGCGCATGCTGAAATGTCTGCAATGACCGGCGGATGCAAAACCTGTCACCACTATAATCCTCCCGGCAATGTAATTGGGTGTTCTGACTGCCACGAGGTATCTAGAAAAAGAAATGATATAAGTAAGCCCGACCTAAAAGGCGCTTATCACCAGCAATGTATTAACTGTCACAGATCATGGAGCGGCAAAACCGATTGTAATGATTGTCATGTTCTAAAAGAAAAAGCAGACTTAAAACCCGTTAAAGTGAAAGATGAAAAGACAAAAAAAATTCATCCGGAAGTAAAAACTCCAAATAAAATTTTATACAATACAAAAACCGATAAAGGTAAGTTTGTAACATTTTATCATAACGATCATACGGACTTTTTTGGAATTGAATGCGCACAATGCCATTCAAATGAAAGCTGTGCAAAGTGCCATTCACAAATAAAGAAACCGGCAGAGCCAGAAAGAACTTTTGCAGAGCAACATAAAAGATGTTCGAGCTGTCACGATGTTAAAACAAATTGTTCATTTTGTCATTCGAACAGGGAAGCCGATCGGTTTAATCACAAAATTTCTACCGGGTTCGATTTATCTAAATTCCATTCTAAGTTAACCTGTGCAAGATGCCACACTACTCCAGCTAAATTTACAGGATTAAATAAAGACTGCGTAACTTGCCACGGAATTTGGAGCTGGGCTAATTTTGATCATAAAAAAACCGGATTAGTATTGGATGAAACACATAGCGAACTTGATTGCGAAAGCTGTCATAAAGACAAATCATATTCTAATCCTGTTTGCAGCGATTGCCATGATGATTTAACTTATCCTAAGGATTTACCCGGGAAATTAATAAAGCGTTAAAATGAAAAGTCTGAATGAAATAGGAATTTTTAAAAGAATCAGTCTTAAACTTACTATTGTTGTAAGCTTTACAGCAGTAGTAATTATAGGAGTTTATTCGTATTTCAACATTAAGTCGCAGAGTGATGTATTGCTTTCCGAGGTTGAAAGACATGCAAATCAGTTAAGCGAGACGGTTAAGAACAGCACCAGATATAGTATGTTGTTCAACGACCGGAATCATATTCAGGAAACAATAATGACGATTGGCAAAGACCCGACAATTTACGATGTTAGAATTCTAAACAAAGAAGGGATGATCATTTACTCAAGAAAGAAAGAAGAAATTGGACAGATGCTTGATAAAAAAGCCGAGAGTTGTTATGCGTGCCATGCCGAGAATAAACCGCTCGAAAAATTACCTATGAAAGATAGAACCAGATTATTTAGACTTCATCCTGATTCGACACGAATAATGGGAATTATAAATCCAATCTACAACGAAAAATCTTGCTGGTTAGCTGATTGTCATGCTCACCCAAAGGAAGCTACTGTTCTGGGTGTTCTTGATGTAAGTATTTCACTTAATGAAATTGACCAGCAGCTGATTAATAATCAGGTGCGAGTATTACTATTTGCAGTTGTATCTGTAATAGCTATCGGATTGATAATTGGACTGTTCGTTAAGAGATGGGTTGACAGACCCGTTAAAGAACTAGTAAAAGCTACAAATGAAGTTGCACTTGGAAATCTTAATTATGCAATAACCGATTTGGGGACAGACGAGCTGGGTTATCTTGGTCATTCATTCAATAAGATGATTAACCGGCTGGATGAAACAAGACTCCAGCTTGTTCAATCGGATAAAATGGCATCGCTCGGAAGACTTGCTGCCGGTGTAGCCCATGAAATTAATAATCCTTTAACAGGAGTTCTAACGTACAGCAGCTATCTATTAAAGCGGACAAAAGATAACCCGCAAATGCAGGAGGACTTGAATGTTATTGTTAGAGAAACAATGCGAAGCAGAGAAATTGTTAAAGGTCTTCTCGATTTTGCGCGTCAATCAACTCCCAAAAAGCATCAGGTAGATATTAACGAAGTTATTAAGCGGGCTATTAGTGTTGTTAACAATCAATTAAAATACAGTAGAATAAATCTTACTACGGAGCTTAACGATCAAATTTCAAAAGTAACGGCGGATGCAAACCAGATACAGCAAGTTTGTTTAAATCTGCTACTCAACGCTATTGATGCAATTGGAACAAACGGCGGCTCAATCGAAATAAGAACAAGATTAACAAGCTTACCTCCAAAAGGTAATACTCAATTAAAATCTGCGGTTTGTTCAAAAAATCATAATCTTGTTTACAAGGAATTTAAAATTGGCGGTCTGCCTTCAATTCAATTGAAAATAAAATCGAATGGAGTTGAGGGTTTTATGAATATGGACCCTGTTTATGGAAATAATAGACATTTCTTCGGGATCAGCTTATCAGGCAATAATTCAATTAGTCTATACTGCCCTTTATGTGATGTTTCATTAATTGATAAAAATGAAAAATGCCCGGAATGCAATGGACCTGTTTATAAAATTATAATTCCAAATCAAGGGCATCTGCTTGGATGCGCAGCATTTAATGATAACTGGCAGAAATGGGAATATATTGATTGCCGAGGAGATAGAAAGTTTGTTGAAATAAAAATTAAAGATTCCGGATGCGGTATTCCTCAAGAACATATTCCAAGACTATTTGAACCATTCTTTTCAACCAAAGGTCAGAAAGGAACAGGGCTTGGGCTGGCAATTGTGTGGGGAATAATTGATAATCACAACGGAACAATTGATGTTGAAAGTGAAATAGACAAAGGAACAACATTTTCGATAAAATTACCCTTAGCATAAATGAAAGAAGAATTCGACATATTAATTATTGATGATGAGCAGGTTGTAATAGATTCCGTTAAGAGAGTCTGTGATATAAATAATTATAAAATTGATTATGCTCTTGATGCCGAAACAGCTCTTTTAAAAGCAGACAAG
>DYHC01000216.1 GCA_020724325.1 Melioribacter roseus | reverse complement strand
TTCTGCTAATTTTGAATAATCAGATTGCATTATTTAAGAGTACGGGTCAGACGTTTAATATTATTTCGTTCAGATTGGACCCCGCAGCACAAATAAAAGGAATTCTTACTATTAATCAGCTGCAAAGTGCAGTAAGACATTCTACAAGTAAAAAGGATAAGATTTGCATTATAGAGAACAAAGTAATTGTATTGCTTGTTAGGAGCAATCTGAAAACGGTTGTAGAATTGATGTCTAATGTTCAAAACAATCTTCCGAGTCACGACACAAATTATGTTAATGCTGCCTTAGAGTACATCTCAATATTCAATCTTGAAGTGGATGAAAGAGTTGAGAATGCCGAGTCAATGATGGAATTTGTTTTAACCGCAGATTCTTCTTCAACAAATACATATCAGCCATTAAACAAATATATCGGTTAATGAGGCAATGTGTTAAAATACTATTTACATTATTTCTAATATCCTCACTTGCGTATCCTCAGGCAAGATCGGACGGACTAAAACGCCAGGCAGACCTATTAATTAAAGAAGGAAGATTTAAGGAAGCTATTGATCAGCTTCATAAATTTATTGCGGCTAATCCCCAATTAGCCGAAGGTTACCACATTCGCGGTTTATGTTATGAAAAAACTACTGAATATCAGTATTCGGTTTTAGATTTAAGACGTGCCCGCCGACTCGATCCATCTAACAGACAAATTCAAATTGATCTTAACCGGGTTATTTCAATTTGGCATGCGTTACTTTACAGAAAAATTGAAGGACACAAAAGAGATATTGCTGTAGACCCAAATTATGCATTCAGTTATTTGGAAATTGGAAAAAGCTATCGCTGGCTTGAAGAGTGGAGTAATGCAGAACTATGGTATGATGAATATTTGAAACGTGATGATAATGCTTCCCCCGATGAAATTATAAGGTATACTGAGATACTTGCTAAAACCGGCTCAATTATTAAAGGGGAAAGGATTCTTAAAAAATATGTTGAACGTTATCCGGATGATTGGAGGTTATGGAGCAGGTACGGATATTTTACTCTCTGGTTAGGCAAAATTAAAATAGCTGAAGATGCTTTTATGAAAGCTCTTTCGTTCAAGCCGTTCTTTAAAGAAGCAGAAGATGGACTTGATCAAGCAAGGAACCAGGCATACTTACTTCAATACCAGCCCAGGGCTTATGAAAAAGTTTATCCAATTGATCGGTACACATCAATTTTGCAGAGGGACCCAGAAAATACCCGGGTACGTTACAGTTTGATAAACGAATTAATTACGGCTAACCGTTACGAAGAGGCATATCAACATTTACAGATATTGCAAACAACTCAAAGTGAAAATGAAGAATATAAAAGTTTGCTTAAGACAGTTACAGATTATAGGGATAGCACGTTTAACAATGCGGTTTCATTCTATACAGAAAAATTAAAAAACGACCCTGCAGATAAACAAGCGGCACTAAAACTTGCAGAAGCGTATTCAAATCTATTGTATTTCGATAATGCGATAGAAATTCTGAGCGAATACCTCGAAAATATTCCCGACGATCAGGAACTTGACGCAAGATTTCTCTATGCAAAATATTGTGCATGGAATTACGAGTGGGAAAGATCAATTTCTCAGCTAAACAAATTATTAGAGTATGATCCGAATAATCCGGATTATCAATTACTAAGAGGTCAAATTGCTGTATGGACAGTTCTTGATTTAGACCTGGCAGAAAAATATTTATTGAATGTAATTACCTCCCGACCGAATGAAATTCATGCATATATTGCTTTAGCTTCGATGTACTCCTGGAAGAAGAATTTCCCGGAAGCAAGAAAATATCTTGATATTGCTAGCAGCATTGCACCAAATGATCCCGAGGTTGAAACTGCGGAAAGTAATTATGCCTTACATCTTTCCGCTTATGAAGAACAACTCGTTTTCGAAATTAAAGCCGAAGCCGGTAAATATGCTGCAGAGGGTAATTGTGAAGAAGCAAGAAAAAAATATGAAGAATATTTTTCTAAACGTACTGCACCAACCCGCGATGAGTTAAAAGAATACGCAGATATTGTTGCTTGCGCGCAAGACTTTCCTAAAGCTATAGAGATTTATGATAAACTTTTAAACGAGGAATTTGATTTTCGTCTTGCTTTACAAAGAGCTAGAAATTATTATTATAACAAGGACTCTACTTTAGCTGTTACCGAACTGGAAAGTTTGCAGAAAATAAAACCCGATGATGATGAACTTAATTTATTCTTAGCAGATGCTTATGCTGTAACAGGCAGTCCAGGCAAAGCAGAAAGAATTTACAGAGATTTATTTTCCAAAACAGATAACGACCAGAAACAAAGAGAATTAAATAATAGATTAGTCTTCCTTGGTGAATATTATATCAGAAATAGGGAACTTGAAAAAGCCAATGATCTGTATGAAAAATTGTTGGAACTCCCTGATAATTCATATATCAAGAAAGATATAGATATTAGAAGAATGTACCTTGCCGATGCATACGCACTTGAAAAAGAATACGGCAGAGCTGAGGATATTTACGAAGAATTACTGGAAGGTACTATGGATACTTCCGAAGTCAGGATATTAAAACAACGACTTAGCTGGATTCCACCCTCCGGCTTTAGTCGTGGAATTACATCAGTTAAAAATTTTCTCTTTGGCTTTATACCAACCAACGTTGGTATAGTACCTTTTACAAATTATTATTCCGATAACCAGAACTTAAAATTATGGAATTATGGTTTTAGACTTGATGCCGGCATTTTAGGGTTTCTTGGTATAGGTGGATATTGGGGCAGAACAAATATTGAAACGAATCTTCTCAAAAGGGATTTTACTTCGTTAAAAGGAATATTAACAATATACTTTTCTCAGCTATTCTCTTTATCCGGCAGCTATGGTTCATTAAATACACTTGGTGAACCAAATAAAAATATTGGTGATATTACTATGCGCTATGAAAAACCTGAAAATTATTCTATCGCCGCTTATTATGAAAATAATGATGCCCGGTTAATTTTGTATTCCCCCACATTAATTAATTTGAGATTGAAATCGGAGTTATACAGGTTAACAGGTTTTTACCACTTTAAAGATTTGATGAAAATATCTGGATTTTACAGTTATTATAAATTATCAGATACAAATGAAGGAAATGATCTCCAGTTAAGATTTGGGAGAAAGTTTTTTGAGAATGCCTATTTTGGCTACGAATATTTTTTTTCTGACTTTGCATTTATTTCATCATTTTATTATTCACCACAAGATTTCGATTCTCACAGTCTATGGAGTGAATATTCTCTGAAACACGATTCATTTTTGAAGATGAATTTTGGCGGAAAATTAGGATATGTACCTAAAGCAGATTTTGTAATTAGTGAACTATACGGCGAGTTAATATATAATCCTATAAAGTATTTAAATATTAGCGGCAGAATCGGTTCTGTGTCTGCATACTGGAGTATTTTTTAACCTATATTCTATTTTCAACCCTTTAATCAGCACAAAAAAAATTACTATATTTCAATAATTATTCTGATAAAAAAGCTAAAAACTGTCATGAAGTATTATAAAATAATATTCTTCTCTATTCTATTGATTCAATCATTGAGTATTTCTAAACCATTAATCACTCCCATTAATAAGGACAACCAAGTTATTTCAGAACCTAATATTTTCTCTACAAATGACGTTCTTACCCAGAGCAAAAGTCAATATGGAAAGTTTGTACCTCTAAGCGGCAATACAGAACAGATGGAAAAATTTTTTGAGTCGTTAAAAAATTCCAAGAACAAAATGATTAAAATAGCTCATTATGGCGATTCCTTAATTCAAGGCGATGTTATAAGTGATTATTTGAGAGAAAAATTTCAGGAAAGATTTGGTGGTAAGGGAGCTGGTTTAATGCAAATTGTTTCAGTAGATATAAAAATGAGACAAACCACCAGGCATTCATATTCGGATGATTGGAATTATGCTGCGATAATTACTCGCAACCCTGAGCGGCTTCCATTTGGAATCAGCGGCTCAGTCGCTGTTCCAAAACCAAATAGCTGGGTTAAGTATGAGTCAACCAATTATTTATCATCTACTAGTTCTTTTAGTATTATAAAATTCTATTACAGCCATGCAGATAATTCATCTTCACTGCAATATACTATCAATAGTAAATCAAAGACTACCGTTCAACTAAAACCTGGAAGTAATATACAAGAATTAAGAATAGAACTTAAAGAACCTGCAACTTCTATTGAATTAAAATTTCTTACAGGAAAACCTCCGTATTGCTATGGAGTTAGTTTAGAATCAGGGAATGGTGTATATCTTGATAATTTTCCAATGCCGGGTAATACAGGCGTTTCTTTATCAGACATTCCTAAAAGTGTAATAAAGGATTTCAACCAACTTATCAATTACAATCTGGTAATCTTAACCTATGGTGCAAATGTCAATTCACCCAATAAGGGAATATTTAATCTCTACGAAAACAAAATGGTTTCTATAATAGATGAGTTT
>DYHC01000215.1:2901-4528 GCA_020724325.1 Melioribacter roseus | reverse complement strand
TGCCTGACCAACTTCCCAGCCGCTGGATTTTTCAGAAATGATGGATTGCGCAAAGATTACAGAATCCCAATCTCTTGGTATACTTAATCGGAAATCATTTCGATTTATTTCATAGTCATCTAGATACCAGATTGTATAACAATTATAGGATTTATCTTCGCGGTTTAAGTAAGGGTTATTAAAGATAACCTCAACGCCAATACCAGGCATGTTTTTGTTAATGTGTTTATAAAAATCTCTTACGTTTACTTTTGTATCTTTAACAGAATCATAAATTTTGATAGAAAATAATTCGGCAAATTCATTAGGATAAAAAATGGATTCAGATTTATAATCTCCTTCTAATAATGCTGCTTTAGTTACATCGTTATTGGAATAGTTGATGTCAGTTCTGTTCTTTTGAATCGGTACGTTTTCAACATCCGTAACTTCTTCAGAAAAAACAAATTTTTGCAGGGAATTGAAAAGGAAATTAAACTTTTCGTTGTTCTTAAATTTATTTTTCAAATTAAGTGCTTTTTGATAAGCCGGACGATACTGAAACAATAAATACATTGCTTCAATTTCTAAAAGCGCTGCTTCAAGTTTTTCGTTTCTAAACTTGTCCTGAGCTAAAACCTTTTGTGCAGTTAAAAGCGCAAACCAATATTCTTTTGCTTTTATAGCTTCTTTTCCATCTCGTATAAAATCATCAACATTTTTTGAATTAAGCAAATAACTTTCGTTAAATATTCTTTTTGCCTTTGTAAACCATTCCTTTTGTTCTTTTAGATTATTCTGATTTGAAGATGCCAACAGGTATGCGCTGTCAAACGTTTTAATAGCTTCATTAAATTTTTTTAACCCTGCATATGCTCGTGCTTTAGTTATTAGAGTCCAGCTTAACAGTTCTTTTTCCTCTTCTATATTTTTACCAATATCGGCAATAGCACCTTCGTAAATGCCCATTCGGGTTAAAAGGTATGCTCTAAAAAATCTTGTTCTGGAAAGATCACCTTTTAATTCAACAGCAAGGTTAGCGTACTCCATTGCTTTCGAAGGGTTTCCGTTTTCAAGGTATGCCCATGCTGCGCATATAATTGCTTCACTATCGTTAGGTCTGTATTCACATAACTTAACAGCAGCATTTAGTGCAAGGCGGTATCTGCCGTGCCATAAATGGTCGTATGCTTCGGTTTGAAGGTTATTTAACTCTTCGTTTGTCATATCAGAACTAATTATTTGATATGTAATCTAATAAATAAATTAAAATTTCTAAAATTATCTTATTACGCAGCCAGGGTTTGGACAAAATATTTTTTATTAGTTTGTAACGTAACACTTATAATTTGCGTCTAAAAGAACAAAAAAATGGAGAATTATAAATGAAACTTAGAGCTATAATAACCTTTCTAGCTGTATCTTTCTTTATAACTAGTTGCACTTTTTGGGGAGTTAGAGGAAATGGACAGTTAAAAACCGAAAGTAGAAACATTGCTGAATTTACTAAGTTGGATGCATCGGGATCCTATTCAATAAAAATTAAAGTGGGTGAATCACCCTCCTTACGTATTAAAGCGGAGGAAAATTTACTTTCACTTATACGTACCAGAGTAAAAGGGAATACTCTTGTAATCGATAATAAAAA
>DYHC01000215.1:0-2891 GCA_020724325.1 Melioribacter roseus | reverse complement strand
GCCAAGAAAAGAACTGCTTATAGAAATTACGACAAAAGATTTAACAGCAATTGATTGTTCTGGTGCAAATGATATTTAAGTTGTAGGAATTAGCGCAGACAAATTTGAATTGAATTTATCCGGGGCAGGCAGTATTGAGCTAGAAGGGAAAGTAGATAATTTTCACGGTAACCTTTCGGGTGCCGGAAGTATTAGTGCAAGCTCATTGATTGCTAATAAAGTTTATATATCTGTAAGCGGAGCAGCAAGTGCAAATGTCTATGCTAAAGAATTCCTTGATGCCCAAGTATCTGGTGTAGGATCAATTAATTTTTACGGAAATCCGCAAAACACCAGGACCAATGTTTCCGGCGTTGGTTCAATTAGCCGGAAATAAATTTCATTCAACTTGATTGCAGCTGGGTTTTACCAACTCAGCTTTTTTATTATTTCCCAAAAAGAAAGTTCGGTATTACTGATGGCTCCAGAATTACAATTTATGATTTAATTAAAGGTAAACCGGGTCACCAATAAATTTTTTCGTATTCCATTCAAAGTCAATCTTCTTTTCATCCTTTCGAAACTGACAAGCAGTGTAATTGCAGTATTTACAGCAATCCGGTTTGCAGTAATCCATGTGAACACTTATTCCCGAATTAGGAAATATCTGCCGGAGTGAATCCCTTATATATGTTTCTTCATGATGTGATTGTTCAATAGTAAAGTAGAAGGGAAGTATTAAGTGGAAATCAGCAAAAATAATTTCTCCCGTTTTGCGAAATCTGAGGTGATGAATATCAATCCAGCATTCCCTTTTTATTCTTGAAAACAAATTAGAAATTGATTCGAGTATTGTAAGGTCGGTTTCATTCATTAATCCGCCAATTGATTCCCGTATAAGATTGTAGCCAGTAAACAAAATATTTATTGCTACCAGTATCGCTATGATAGGATCAAGAATCAAATAACCTGTAATTAAAACCAAAATTAAGCCAGTTACAACTCCCAAGCTTGTATAGGAATCTGTAAGGACGTGTTTACCACCGGCAATTAAGATTAATGAGTTTGTTGTTTTTCCTTTTTTTACCAAATAGAGTCCGAGAAAAAGATTTACCATACCGGCAATTCCAATTATAGCCGTTCCGGTAGAAAGTTTTTGAGTAGTAACACCTTCTATCAAATCTATTGTGGAGCTGTAGATAATTGTAATGGCTGCAGCGATAATTAATAATCCTTCAATTCCGGCGGAAAAATATTCAATATTTCCATGTCCATACAAATGTGATTCATCAGCCGGTTTTGAACTCAAGTAAATACTAAAAAGCGCCATAGAGGTTGCTGCAACGTGAACCACAGATTCTGCAGCATCTGAAAATATTGCTGTCGATCCCGTAATTAAATATGCAGTTACTTTGGCAATAAACATTGTGAGTCCTACAAGTAACGATATCCATGCAGCCCTCTTTTTTTGCGGTAAGTTTCCTAATTCAAATTTTTCCATAACTACTTGATTTATTTGTAATCAACTTAACAATTTTTTTTATAATGAAACTCGAATAAGAGCATTACTTTCGATTTTATGCAAAAAACGAAGAATTCCTTTCTCATACTTAGGAATCTTTTTTAGTTTTTTAGTTAAGATACCGTTATCTGGCTAAATTTCGAAACTTAATTTCAATTTGCGTTTGGCATACTATTAGAAATAATTAGGAAAACAAATAAAATGAGTATAAGATGCACAGTCAAATATTTGAAAAATACCCCAGATATGAACGAAGCAACCTGATTCCTATACTTCAAGATATACAGGAAATTTATGGGTTTCTACCTGAAAAAACGCTTAAAGAAATCTCTAATCATTTGTCTATTCCATTCAGCAGTGTTTATGGTGTAGCAACTTTCTACAATCAATTCCGTTTAACACCGCTTGGAAAGAATATAATCCGTGTTTGTAGAGGCACTGCATGTCATGTTAAAAATTCTGCTAATATTCTGGTTGCTTTGGAAAACGAACTTGGAATTTGTGCAGGACAAACAACAAGAGACAAACTTTTTACTTTAGAAACCGTAGCTTGTATTGGCGCTTGCAGTATTGCACCGGTTATAAACATTAACGATGAATACTATGGCAGAATAACAATAAAGGAAATTCCTAAAATCATAAATAAGTACAAAAAAGAAGAATCTATTAAACACGAAAAAGAAATTCCGGTGAGTACAGAATGAAAACATTTATTGAAAAATGCTGCGATCAGTGCTGGCATTCAAATGAAACACAATGCGATCAGTTTATTGCCTGTTGTTTAAAAGGACCATTATGCCATAAAGATGATTCTTGTAATAATAAATTTGCAGAGCTGAATAAATCTATAAATTATGAAAGTAGTTTAATACCTGTAATTTTTATTGGAATGGGAACTTGTGGATTGGCATCTGGTGCTGATAAAGTTAAAAAAGCAATAGAAGAAGAATTATTGAAAAATAAAATTGAGGCAGTGATCGTTCCAACAGGATGTATCGGTTATTGTGCAAAAGAACCTATTGTAGATATTAAATTACCAGGTCAGGATAGAATTTCTTATTGCGATATATTGCCAAAGGATATACAGGAATTTATTAAGACAACTTTAATTGATAAAAAAATATTTAGTAAAAAAATACTTGGAAGCTTTGGAAAAGGGACCGGAAATATTCTGTCAATTAGTGAACATCCCTTTTTCAGAAGACAATTAAAAGTAGTATTGGAGAATTGCGGTATTATTAATCCTCATTCTATAGATGAGTATATAGCCCGTGGCGGATTCAAGGCACTTGATAAAGCATTAAGAATTCTTACGCCCGAAAAAGTTGTAAATGAAATTAAAGAGAGCGGTCTGCGTGGCAGAGGCGGCGGCGGATTTCCTACAGGAAGA
>DYHC01000214.1 GCA_020724325.1 Melioribacter roseus | reverse complement strand
ATTTGCAGAAAAAACTGAACATGACTTCAATTGCGGTAACACACGATTTAATCTGTGCAGAAATAATTGCAGACCGTGCAATATTCCTTAAGGATGCTAAAATAGCTTTTGAAGGAAAAATTCCCGAATTAACGAGTTCAAGCGATCCATTCTTAAAAAATTTTTTTAGTAACGAAATAATAAGAGTTTGAGAGGAAAAAATGTTAAAACAATTAGAAGGTGCACGCCTTGGAATATTTATTTTTGTTGGGACCGTGTTATTGGTAATTTCAATTTTTCTGCTGGGAAGTAAAGAGAAACTATTTACCAGCACAATTGAGGTAAAAACATTTTTCAATCAGATTGAAGGATTAAAATCCGGAGCGCCGGTTAGATTGAGCGGTTACGATATCGGAAGTGTAAGCGGAATTTCACTTGTTAGCGAAGAAACCGGCAATGTTGAAGTTCGTATGAGAATAGATATTTCGCTAAAACATTTCATTCGCCTCGATAGCCAGGCGGCTATTGAAACAGAAGGGCTTGTAGGGAAAAGAATTGTAACAATTACGCCCGGGTCCCATAATCTTGCAGAAATAGAAGATGGCGGTATTATTAAATCTAAAAGTCCTCTTAATATTGCCGCTGTTATAGAAGAAACTGAAGCTGTTATTTCCTATCTAAAAGATCTTACAAAAGATCTTTCCGATATTATTGCTAAAACAAATAGGGGAGAAGGTACTTTTGGAAAACTTGTTAACGACGACCGTCTTTATAAAGCGGCGGTTAGCATTACTCAAAATGCAGATAAAAATATGAATGCACTTACAGAAAGGTTAAGCGATATTACAGATATTATTGTAACTACAAGCAAGAGCATCGGCTCTATTATTGCCAACGTTGATACTGCTGTAATAGATGTAAGAAAACTTGTTGACAGAGTTGAAATGGGTGAAGGAGCCCTGGGCACTCTAATGACCGATCAGAAAATTGCAGATTCAATCCGGACTATGATCTATAACTTTTCTAAAACTTCTGAGGATGCTAAAATGGCTACATCAAGTCTTGCCGAGAATATGGAAGCTCTTAAACATAACTGGCTATTTAAAAGTTATTTTGAGCAGCGGGGCTACTGGAACAAAGCCGAGTTCGAGATTGAAATTGAAAATCGTTTGAAAGAATTAAAAACCCAGAATGATTTGCTTGATAAGAAAATTAAAGACTTTTTAGAGCTTGAAAAGAAACTAGAGAATAAAGCAAAGTAAATTTTATTTTATAAGCTGGTGGTGAAACTTTTTAATTCGTTTAACATAATTTAGTGTTTCTTCATGCCGCCATTTTGGAACTTCCGGCGCCACAAGAGAAATATTTTCCCATTCTGTATGATCCAGTTCCTTTGCCTTCGCTTTCTCCTGAGCTTTTAATATTGTTCCTCTGCCGGCATTGTAACTGCCAAAAGTAAAATTAAATTTTTCTTCTTCAACAATTTCTTTCCATTTATTATATAGCTGCCGGTCATAATAGATTCCCGCGGCAATATTCCACACCGGGTCGTCTATATTTTTAAATTCAGAATTACCACTTTGAATCTCTGCAAAGGTAGAAGGCATTAACTGCATCAAACCTCTGGCACCAACGGGGCTAACTGCATCCGGTGTTAAACCGCTTTCGGCAATGCTCTGAGCTTTGAACAGCTTCCAGTCATAACCCGGTCCAAAAAAACGCTTGGAATATTTCTTAAAAGTATCGTCATACTCGGTAAATTTCTTCTGCGCATTCTGGGAGCCAGATAAGAATAAAAAAATAATCAGAAAAAAATATTTCAATTTAGCGCCCCGGCAATTATTAGAGCTATTGCAATAAATAATGCTGCAATAAAAATAGCTACAGCAATATTACCCTTCTTTAACTCTTCTTCAAAATCAATTTTGGGCGATAGTTTATCAAAAATTTTGTAAGAAATAAACATCAACACAACACCAATTACTGCATATAAAATATTAATTCCGATAATGGTCCATTCCATAAATTGTATTCCTCATTTTTTAACGATTGAATATAATTATCATTCTTGGGTTATTCAATTTTTGTTTTGGAATAAGTTTTAGTCCATTTTTGTAACTTATTGGTTACGAATTACTAAAAATTATATTATGGCTAAGAATAATAGGACCCTCTCAGAAAATAAAATAATAGTGCGTGGTGCACGTCAGCATAATTTAAAAAACATAACATTAGAGATACCGCGTAATAAACTTATTGTATTCACCGGGGTTAGCGGAAGCGGCAAGTCATCTTTGGTATTCGATACATTATATGCAGAAGGGCAGCGCAGATATGTAGAAAGTTTATCATCTTATGCGCGCCAGTTTCTGGAGCGGATGAACAAGCCCGATGTCGATTTCATTAGTGGTATTTCACCGGCTGTTGCAATAGAACAAAAAGCCGGGGCGAGAAATCCACGCTCTACGGTTGGTACAAGCACAGAAATTTATGACTACTTACGTCTTCTGTTTGCAAGAATTGGTAAAACATATTGCTTTAGCTGCGGAAAAGTTGTTAGGAAAGATTCTGTAGCAACAATTTCCGAATGGCTGGAAACTCAAAGCGAAGAAGATAAATTTTATCTCGGCTTTCCTATTCTTTTTCATGAAGGCAGATCCGCTGAAGAGGAACTTGACCTGTTAAGAAAAAAAGGATTCTTCAGAGTCTTCATTAAAAACCAGCTTTATGATCTTAACACAGAATTCCCAATTTCTAATTCGAAAGAAAAAATAATTGTTGTTCTTGATCGTTTCAAAATAAAAAAAGGAAAAGTCCGCGAGTCTCTTGCTGAATCAATAGAAGCTGGATTCAAAGAAGGCGAAGGATTACTTACAATAATAAATACCGAGAATAACAACGCACATAACTTTACCCGATTCTATGAATGCTGCGGTATCCGCTACGAAGAACCCGAACCGAGATTTTTTTCCTTTAATAATCCTTTTGGTGCTTGCCCCGTTTGTCAGGGTTTCGGAAAAACAATGGGTTACGAGATGGATTTAATTGTTCCAAACGCAAACCTTACATCAGCAGAAGGAGCTATTGCACCGTGGCGGACTGTAAAATACAGCAAGTATATGAGGGATTTAATAAGAAACAACAACGGCAGAATTCCTCTTGATATTCCATTCAAAGAATTATCAGTCCAGCAAATAAATTATATTAAGGAAGGTTTCAAAGGATTTGCCGGCATTAATGGTTTCTTTGAACACCTCGAACAAAAAACTTACAAAATGCATATTAGAATTTTGTTAAGTAAATACAGAGGTTATACTACATGCCATGCTTGCAGAGGTTCTCGTTTAAGGAGAGAAGCTCTTCAGGTTAAGGTGAACAACAAATCAATTCATGATATTATTCAAATACCGATAGAATACGTTTTTGATTTCTTCCATAACTTAAAACTTACGGGGAACGATAAAGTAATTGGACAAAGAATTTATGATGAGATACTAAAACGATTAACTTTCTTGAATGATGTTGGACTTGGATACCTTACATTAGATAGGTTAAGCAGCACACTTTCTGGCGGCGAAACACAAAGGATTAATCTTGCTACTTCGCTTGGCTCTGCATTAATGAGCACATTATATGTTTTGGATGAACCGAGTATAGGTTTACATCCCCGCGATAATTCGCGGCTTATTAAAATCCTAAAATCGCTGCGCGATATTGGAAATACTGTAGTTGTTGTTGAGCACGACCCCGAAATGATGCGAGAAGCCGATATCATTTTTGATATGGGTCCGCGTGCTGGAATTAACGGCGGTGAAATTGTTGCATACGGTACTTTTAATGAAATTACTAAAAATCAAAATTCTCTTACGGGCAGATATTTATCTGGACAATTGAAAATTCCCATTCCAGAAACGAGAAACAGACGCAAGACAGAATCAATAAAAATTACCGGGGCAAGAGAAAATAATTTAAAAAACATATCCGTGGAAATTCCTCTTAAAAAATTTGTTGTTATAACAGGCGTTAGTGGTTCTGGCAAAAGCACTCTTGTTCATGATATTCTTTACGGCGGAATTGTAAAGATGAACGGCGGTAATCCTTCGCGGTTCGGTAAATTCGATTCCATTGAAGGCGCAAGATACATAGACCAGGTTGAGATTGTTGACCAATCACCAATCGGTAAATCTCCACGCTCTAATCCCATAAGTTATGTTAAAGGTTACGAGTTGATAAGAGAATTATACGCAGCCACACCCTCATCCCGTGCTCATGGTTACAAGCCAGGGTTTTTTTCATTCAATGTTCCCGGAGGAAGATGCGAAACTTGCGAAGGTGAAGGTTATGTTAAAATAGAAATGCAGTTTCTTGCTGACCTCTATCTTGAATGCGACGATTGCAAAAGTACTCGCTTCAAAAAAGAAGTTCTCGAAATTACTTACAAAAGCAAAAACATTGTAGATGTATTGAACATGTCTGTTGAAGAAGCAATTCTATTTTTCGAAAACGTTGAGAGGATACAAAAAATATTAAGAGTACTTGCAGATGTTGGTTT
>DYHC01000213.1 GCA_020724325.1 Melioribacter roseus | reverse complement strand
AGAGCGCAACCTTGCCAAGGTTGATGTCGCGGGTTCGAGTCCCGTTTCCCGCTCTGCAATCCCGATTAAAATCGGGATTTTTTTTCTATGCTTACTGAAAGTATTGAGGAATAATAAAAATTCTATTTTTTACTTTTTTGATTATACATTTTACATTCTTCATTATACATTAAACTGGCGCTGTACCCAAGTGGCTTAAGGGGAAGGTCTGCAAAACCTTTATTCGTCGGTTCGAATCCGACCGGCGCCTCAACTTAGATTAACATTATATGAGGGAAGGTCTGCAACCCCGAAACTTGTTTCGGGGCGAATCCGACCGGCGCCTCATATGAAAGTCTGAAAAAACCTGCTGCCCACTATTTGATTATTCGAACATTTCTTTATCGGTTCTCATACAGCAATTCTCAAGGAGCGAACCGACCTACAGTTATTCAAATCTCTTCAAAATTTTACCATACTTAGCATACTTATAATAGACCTGACTTGCAGTTACTAAACCAAATGTATTCACATCAATGCCGGTTGAATTAATTGCTTGAGCCGCCCAGGTGTTGCAAGTTCTGAACATATGATATTCACCTAAGGACTTAAAAAAATAAATTGGTGAACCCGGCTCGTGTTTTGTTATTACCGGTTCTCCAGCTTCATCGTAAACAATATGATCATCAATATATTTTATTAATCGCCTGAATTCTTCAACAGAGAATTCAAATTTGATAACGAATTCCCTCCATTCAATAATTCTTTCCATCGGAAATTTATAACCATCAATTCGAATTACTGTTGGAGTGGGAATTAAAATTGCTTTAGCTGCTAAATATTTATCCATACCCGGTGCTTGATAAAAATCGGCATCGCCCCATCCAATGTCTACATACTCATACTGGCTAAATAGATTCAACAGAGGAAGTTCACTGCGGGTAAATTCATTTACTTGAAACATAATTCCCGTATGCCAATTTTCTTTAACTAGATAAACATTAATGGTATCCGGTTGTTGTGCATAAACATTCATAATAAATATAACGAGCCATTTACAAAATATTAATCGGTGGAATTGCATTCTTATAATTAAATGATTATTTCTAAGTCAATATAGAAATTTTTTTGATGAGTTTATGAAAATCTAAAAAGACCTTCGATGCGTTACACCGAAGGTCAATTGATTTAAGGAGATCTCTAAAAACCTCAAATGCAATCTGCGGAAATCAGTTTTATCCGCCATAGAACGGCGGACAAGTCTGTGTTTATCCGTGTTCTATTTACCTAAAAAATAGTTTTTAGAGATGTCCTTAATAGTGTAAGTTTATTTAGCGTATTGAATTTTTCTTACTTCTCTAATAACAATAACTTTAATTTGACCGGGGTATTCCATCTCTTCCTGAATTTTCTGAGCAATTTCGTACGATAGACGGTCAGCAACAACGTCATCAATCTTATCAGGTTCAACAACAACTCTAACTTCTCGTCCCGCC
Organism: Melioribacter roseus; assembly: GCA_020724325.1. Lineage (GTDB taxonomy): Bacteria > Bacteroidota > Ignavibacteria > Ignavibacteriales > Melioribacteraceae > DSXH01. The sequence continues at coordinate 3,069 of DYHC01000213.1, read as the reverse complement.
TGGATAGCATAAGTTTTAGCAACGCCTTCAAAGGATTTGGCAAGATTTTCCAAATTTTCTAATCTCTTAACATAGCTTTCGAGAGGTTCTCTTCTAGCGCCCGGTCTAGCACCGCTGATTGCATCGGCAGCTTGAACTAGAGCAGCTATCGGATGCTCCATTTCAATATCTTCATGGTGGCTACCAACTGCATTAACAACAATTGGGTGCTCGTTATACTTTTTGGTAAGTTCATAACCAAGTAGAGCGTGAGGACCTTCAACATTTTTGTCGATTGTTTTACCGATATCGTGCATTAAACCGGATTTCTTTGCAAGTGTAGTATCGAATCCAAGTTCAGCAGCCATAATTCCAGTAAGGTATGCTACTTCAATGCTGTGCTGAAGTAAATTTTGTCCATAACTGGATCTGTATTTCATTTTTCCGATATGTTTTACCAGCTCAGAATGAACGCCGTGAAGCCCAAGTTGAATTAAGGTATTTTCGCCTTCTTTCAAAATTTCTTCATCCAACTCATCCTGCACTTTAGCAACAACTTCTTCTATTCTTGCCGGATGAATTCTACCATCAGCAATTAATCGTTCCAGCGAAATTCTTGCAACCTCTCTGCGGAACTGATCGAATGCAGATAATATAACAGCTTCAGGAGTATCATCTACAATTACATCCACGCCGGTTGCAGCTTCGAACGAGCGAATATTGCGTCCTTCACGCCCAATAATTCTTCCTTTCATTTCATCGTTCTGAATTTGAACAACTGAAACTGTTGATTCAACAGAATGATCTACAGCAGTTCTTTGAATTGCCTGAATAATAATACGATGAGCTTCTTTTTTAGCGTCTAATTTAGCTTGATCATGTATTTCTTTAATCATTTGAGAAGCATCGGTCTTAGCTTTGTTGATCATGTTCTCCATCAACATTTTTTTAGCTTCTTCCGATGTTAATCCGGCAGTCTTTTCCAGACGGATATTCTGCTCGGCAATTAACCGTGTTAATTCCAGATTCTTCTTTTCAATATCATCTTTCTGATGATGAATCGATTTTTCAAGTTCTTTATTGGCTTTTTCTTTCTGATTAACCAGGTCATATTTCTTTTCTAGATTTTCTTCCCTGGTTTCAAGTTGTTTTTCATGATACTGAAGTTTTTGTTTTTTAGTATTAACCTCATTATCAAATTCTTGTTTCTTCTTAAGCCATTCATCCTTTACTTCTAAAAGTTTTTCTCTCTTTAAGTGTTTAGATTCTTTTTCAGCTTCTTCAATTATTTTCTTTGCTTTTTCTTTTGCAATTTCAATACTGTTCATTCCGATTTTGGAATTAATAAACCATCCCAAACCAAAAGAAATTATTGCTGCAGCTGAAGCAATAATTATTACCAAAACCAAATCAAATTGCATTAATCCTCCATTAAACGAAATTTATATATAGCCGCTGCCGCCAACTTTTTGTATAGGAAAAGAACCCTTTCCTATACAATGCGGGAAACTGCCCGATGCTTTTTACTTCCACTGTTCCGGTTACCGGAATCTCATTTAACAAAGCGTAGCTTTGCTATCAGAGCGAGGTCTGTAATACACACCGTGAGTCAATAACCCTTAGGTATTTTTTATTGTTAGTTCTTTTTTATACTAAAGCCGGCGGTGCGGGTAAAATTATGATGGGCTTGCCATAAAACTGGATTCGTTTAAAAGAAGCTTTATTTTTTTTATTTTATCAGTCGCTTGTATGCTGAATTCTCTATATTTATTTTTTTCCACAAATAGATCATATGCTATGTTAAGTGCGGCAATAATTGCGATTGTATCTTTAGGTTGATCGGGTAATTCATCTCTAGTCTCTTCCATTATAGTATTTACGTATTCAGCTAATTCAGCAGCTATTTCTTGATTTTCAACAAGTAGTGAATATTCCTTGTCAAATATTTTTACTTTCAGCTTCTTTTTTTCTGTCATTTTATGTCTATTCCATCATCAAACATCATTTTAAGAACGCAAATGATAGTCGATTCTTGCTATCAGTTCGCTAATTTTATTCTTTAGTGCTTCTCTTTCCTCCAATTTAATTGTTTCTGAACCGAATAGGTTCACTTCATTAAACAAAGTCTTGTTAATTTTTAATTCAATTTCCGAAATTTTCCTTTTCAGAATATCGTTTTCCTTTTCTAATTGAACAATCTTATTGTTCAATGCTTTGTTTGAATCTATGAGTTCTGAACCTTTCTGAATAAAATAATAGATTTGCTTTTCGAGAGCATTCAACTCATCAATAAACAAATCATATTTTGAACCTTCACCCAACTAAATGCCTCTAAGTTGTGCATTAAATTTTTTCTCAACAGCTTTTATGATGTTTCTAAAATCTTTTTCAATTTCATTTTCAGTTAAGGTTCTGTTAACATCATAGAACTCTAACTGAAATGCTAAGGATTTTATCCCTTCACCTAAACTGTCACTTTGAAAAATATCAAATAACTTAATCTGATGCAACAAGTTAGAACTGGCTTGCTTAATAATTTCTATAACTTTAACAGATTTTACATTCCTATCTAAGATGAATGCTACATCTCTATAAACTTTAGGGAATTTTAATAATTCAGTAAAAACCTTTTCTAACGGCTTAGATTGTTTTAATCTATCCAGGTTAATTATAAATGCAAAGACGTTCTGATTAATATCAAAAAAATCTAATAAATCTGTTCTTACTTTTCCGCCAAAACCGATTTCAACACTCTGAATCGTTAGGTTGAAACAAAGATCAAAGTTTCTATTTTCGGCTGCATCAATGTAATATGGAATATCCGGTAGTAACTTCCATATAAGACTTTCAACTGTTCCCTTCAAATCAAAGAAATCGAATGGTTTATCTTTATCGAACCATTCAGTTTGAACAGAATAGCCGGTTAATCCAATAATAAGATTATCATTTTCATCAAAATCATCAAATGATCTTATTTCTCCCTCTTTTTTCTGCTCGAATATTTTGCCGATTTCAAAAAAGACAAAGGCAACAAGGGCAAAGCTCCGCATTTCTTGTGGAATGCCAAAATGCGTTTCGGCAAGACCTTTG
>DYHC01000212.1 GCA_020724325.1 Melioribacter roseus | reverse complement strand
AATCCGTCTTTTCTTTTTACAAACTTATTATGGCGGTCCTTTAAATTTCAGTTTTGATCTGTTAACGGCTGCTGAAAAAGGTGTAGAAAAAATTAAAAACCTTGCTGAAAAAATTGAACTGGAAATTGCAAAGAATAATAAGACTGGTCTCGCTACGGAATTCAATTTAAAATATTATTACGACGAATTTGAAAAAGTAATGGATGATGATCTTAATACTCCCCAAGCCTGTGCAGTAATATTTGATATGATTAGAAATGCAAATAAAATTATCTCCGAAACACATAACATAAACGTTTCCTTTTATAGTGATTTAAAAAAATTCCTAACCGTTACTGCTGAAAATATTTTTGGCATTATTCATTTTAATGACCTCAAAAAAAAATCTGCCCAGCTTGACGAAAAATTGATTAATTTAATAATTGATTTGAGAACGCAATTAAAAAAAGAAAAAAATTTTATTCTTGCTGATAGCATCAGGATTGAACTAAATAAAATGGGAATAGAGTTAAAAGATGGAAAAGATTCTACTACATACAAGTTCAAATAAAATATTTAAAACATGCATCTTACCTTGGAATCAAAATGAAAAAATCTAATATTATTTTATCTCTATTATTGTTTTCAACTATAATAGTAGCACAAGGAACAAGTGGAACAGACGCTAAATACGAATACCGTAATCTAATTGATTTACCAACTGCAGGAATAACAGATAAAGGCAATGTAGGTATATCAATTGATATTATGCCCGGCGGTGTTTTAGTTTCCAAAATAGAAGTAGGTGTATTTGAGAATTTCAGCTTCGGTATTTCCTACGGTGGAAATAATATAATTGGTCGAGGCAAAATAACTGGTTATAAATTGCCGGGTATAAATGTCCGTGGTAGAATTGTAAATGAAACTGAAGCTCTTCCGGCTATATTAGTTGGGTTTGATTCCCAGGGTAAAGGAGAATTTGATAAGTCGCTTAATCGCTTTCAAATAAAATCACCCGGATTATTTGCTGCCGTTTCAAAAAATTTTGATTTCTACGGTTACTTTAGCGTTCATGGATTGGTGAACTATTCTTTCGAAATTGATGATGGGGATAAGGACTTGAATATTGGTGTAGGATTTGAAAAAACTTTAGGAACTAAAGTATCTCTTGTTGGCGAATATGATTTTGCTATTAATGATAATAACAGAAAATCTGTAGGAGATGGCTCAGGTTATCTTAACCTTGGTATAAGATGGTCTTTAAAAGATGGATTAACTCTTGGACTAAATCTTAGGGACTTGCTGGATAATAAAAAATTTATAAGCAGTAATGCAGATAGAGGTATTTTTGTTGAGTACTTACAAGCAATTTTCTAGGGCTGTCATATAAAGAAAACAGTTCTGTCCATAATTTAGTACATCCAATTTTTTGTCCTTCAATTTTTTCATTTTTTTTAAACTTAATAAGGCATAATTTTTGTCAAAAAATTAGTATTAACCTATAGGTGGTTACATGAAAACTATAAAACTATTAATGGCACTATTACCCTTGCTTTCGTTTGGAGGTTGTTATACACAACTAGCTCTTCGTAGTCCCGATAGTAGGGATTATGAAGAAGATCGTTATGCTTATCAGAATTATGACGACACAGTTGATGTGGAAGAAGATTCCTTAATGTATCAAGATGATCAATATTACGATTATAGAGATTACAGAAATTATAGGAGGTTCTATTTAGGTTACTATCCAGATAGCCGGTTCTATTTTGGATTAGATTATTATTACAATCCTTTCTGGTATAGTTACGGTTATTATAGACCATGGTATTCACCGTTTTCTTATCCAGGATATTATTGGCATAACATTTATAGTTGGTATTACAATCCATGGTATTGGAGATACCCTTATTATTGGCATTATGGAGGAGGATATATCGGCTATCCGTATTCATACAATTATAGATATACAAGAACAGGATTAAGAGATACTGGTGACAGGGGTGAAAATAGATATTCTTCAATAGGAGATAGAGGTAATCCCAGATCCAGTTCTTATACTAATAGAGATGGTACCACACGAAGAGATGATATTGATCTTGGAAGATCATCAGTTTCAAGAAGTCGGGAAAGAATGCCAGTTAATCCAAGAATTTCTAAAGAAGCTCCGACATCACGAAATAATCCATCTCCAGCTGTAAGAGAAGAATCATCAAGAAAACGGCAGCCAGATTCTAGAACCGAAAGGGCAACATCTACACCAACTAGAGAAAGGGATTCTGGTAGAAATTCAAGTAATTCTGGAAGGTCAACTTATGATAGACCATCATATAATACACCGAGAAATTCTTCTCCATCTTACAGTCCACCATCTCGTTCCAGCTCAGAGAGTTCTTCCAGATCCTCTGGCAACAGCTCAAGCTCCAGTAGCAGTACAAGATCCAGCGGCTCGGATAGGGGAAGATAAATGGTAATTAATAAAATAAAAATCTTCAGTCAATATTATAGGTGCAGTATGAAAATTAAATCATTGATATTGTTTCTTGTTTTTCTATTAGAATTTAATTCCATTATCGCACAGAATTTTAATGATGCGCTTAGATTATCTGACCCTGATATACTTACAAGTGCTCGTGCGCTTGGTATTGGTAATGCTTATCTATCCATCAGCAATGATTATAGCGCTTCGCTGTTTAATCCCGCCGGTTTTGCACTAATTAAAAAAATGGAATTTTCCGGAGGATTAAATTACAATTCATTTAAAAATGAAGTGCAGTTCTTTAACAGAAGTTCGAATTACTCTGCTACATCTACAAATTTCAACCAGTTTGGATTTGCCTTTCCAATTCCTACAATTAGAGGCAGTTTAGTTCTTGGATTTGGGTACAATGAATTTAAAGACTTCAACAAGGCAATGAAGTTCAGTGGTTTTAACAGCAGCAACAATTCTCTTATCCAGAATTTGACAAATGATAATGATGATATTGCTTATGAACTTGGTTTAAGTTATCCGGTTTATGATGGTAATGGAAAGTATCTATATGATGAGACAAGAATTAACGGTAAATTGAATCAAAGTGGAAATATAATTCAAGAAGGAGGTTTGAACAGCTGGCAATTTACAGGCGCTGTTGAGTTCCAGGAGAATCTTTTTTTTGGTTTTACAATTAATATAATCAACGGCGATTTCAAACGTAACAGGGAATATTGGGAAGATGATGTAAACAATAATTACCCGATGCAGCTCTTGCTGGATCCAAATGATCAAGCAACTGCTGATTTTCAGTCATTTTATTTTAACGATATAATTAGATGGGATGTATCCGGATGGAATGCTGTTTTAGGTGTTCTTACAAAGGTTGATGAAAATGTTAACCTTGGTGCCACAATTAAACTTCCCAAAGTACTTGAAATTAAGGAATTTTATACTGTAGATGCTGATGCAAAGTTTGGTACAGGTAAAAAATTTTTTCTTGATCCTCCAATTGAAAACCGTTTAGAATATACAATTAAAACTCCTCTGGAAATTGGAATTGGTGCTTCTTATTCTATAAGTGGAATGTTGATAGCTTTCGATGCTAATTTTATTGATTATACTCAAATGGAATTTTCTGATGGATTTGATTCAAGAGATTTGGAAAATAAAAACAGGGATATTAAAGAAGTTTTCAGAGAAGCAATTAATTTGAATGCCGGCTTCGAATACGCGCTTCCATTTACTGGCATTACTTTGCGAGCCGGTTTCATTTTTATGCCTTCTCCTTTCAAAGATGATGATTCCGAGTTTGATAAAAAATTTATAACTGCTGGAATTGGATTTAAGGCTGGAGCTCGTTTTGTCTTTGATGCCGGTTTTGCTCACGGATGGTGGAAGGACGTTGGCGATAACTATGGTTCAAATCTCTCCAGGACATTCCAGAGTATAACAAAAGATAATCTGATTTTTGGAATAAAATATTTGTTCTAAAATTCTTGAGGATAAATTAGTATTTGTCAGCCTATAAGCTGCATATTATATTATCCAATTGTCAATTAAAACGGAGGTCAATATGTTGAAAGCTCTTCCGAAATTCTCATTAGTCTTTTTAGTTCTCCTATTTTTTGGATGTTCTACTGTTTATAAATTTGGAAAAGCGTTTGACCTTTCGAATATTTCAAAAATCAAAACTGGCACTACTACTAAGCAAGAAATTCTTAGTTATTTTGGTGAGCCATTCAAAAAAGGTATTGCCAACGGGGATGAAGTTTTTTACTATGCAGACGAATTGATAATTTTTGAAAGAGATAGAACCGTAAAGAAAGAAGGCAATACATTATTAATTGAATTTGATAGCAATGGTACTGTAATTAATTATTACCTAAACGTCCCTGGCAAAGAAACAATAATATTGGGATATCTTTTCCACAAGCTTGAAATGGAAAAGAAATTTCAAAATACTCAATTGGGTATATGAAAAAATATTCTTAGTTACTTCTTCATTTATTATCATATCCAATTCATTGTCAATTCAGTTTCTTCCGCATGGAATAATAAATTTATTTCTTAGGCGGACAAAACCATATATAACAGATTTTGGAAAGCAATA
>DYHC01000211.1 GCA_020724325.1 Melioribacter roseus | reverse complement strand
TACTGCAACATTATTAGCACCAAACAATACTACAATTACAATTAATCAGCAGAACGCTGGAACTGGCGCTGTCTGCTATAATTGCCATCAATCAAGGTCAGAAGCAAATGCTGCTGCCGCTGCTGGAACAATAAATGAACGTTTCGGACCACACTATAGTGCACAGGGAGATATCTTATATGGAAGCAATATGTTCGAACTTGGCGGTATTAAATTAGCTTCTTCAAATCATTTTGGAGTTACTCAGGCAGGTGGCTCATGCGTAGCTTGCCATATGTATGGAATTGATACTGCAATTGACGCTACTGGAAAAGTTGTTCCTTTAGGCGGTCACTCTTTCTCAGTTAGAACTGCTGATGGAAAATCCAATATGGAAGCTTGCGCACCATGCCATGGAGGAACACTTGGTCTTTCATTTGCCGATGTTACATTTATGTTAAACGGAACTTTGGATCATGATAATGACGGAGTTGTGAAAGGTTTACAGGACGAAGTTAAAGGAATGATTGATAAAATTTATAAAGAAGTTGCCCGTCAAGTTGGTACAACAACCATACCGCCGGTTCCAGCTAGTTCCTGGTCCCAAGATATAAGAAAAGCTTATTGGAATGCAAGAACAGCTTATTTGGATCATAGTTATGGGATACACAATCCAAAATATACTGCATTACGTGGAGCGATGAAATCAATTGGAGTTCCAACCTCAGTTGAACAAGAAGAAGTAATTCCAACTGATTATACTCTATTCCAAAATTACCCGAACCCGTTTAATCCAGCAACAAACATTAAATTCGCCTTGCCAAAAGCATCTAATGTAAAAGTTACGATATATGATGCAATAGGTAAAGAAGTAAGAACTTTAGTCAATAATTACTTAAACGCCGGAACACATACATTCGAATTCAATGCAAGACATCTTGCATCTGGAGTATATCTCTATAGAATTGAAGCCGATAATTTCGTAAAAGTAAACAAAATGTTATTGCTCAAGTAATTATAAGGGAATGTATGTTATAACAGACCCCCGAATTCGGGGGTCTTTTTTTTATCCTCACTGTAAAATCATATTTTTGCAGAAGAGTATTAAGAAATTTTTTATGAGAAAAGAAAAAGATTCATTAGGTGAATTAGAAATTCCTGATTCTGCTTATTATGGAATAAACAGTTTACGAGGTTTAAAAAATTTTCCTAAATCAGGTGAAAGAGTAAATCTTTACTTAATTAAAGCTTATTTTCAAGTGAAGCAAGCTGCTGCTGAAACAAATTATAAATGCGGATTACTATTCAAAGAAAAGTATGATGCAATTGAAGAGGCAATACGAGAGCTGCTCAAAGAAACAGACAACGCTATTGAACAAAATTCTCAAGAAATCTACAGCAAAATTATAACCGATCCTTATCAAGGAGGAGCCGGTACATCTCTAAATATGAACATCAATGAAATCATTGCTAATAAATCACTCGAAATATTAGGGAAAGAAAAAGGAGATTATGCTTCGATAAATCCACTGGACGATGTAAACATGAGCCAGTCTACCAACGATACTTTTCCAACAGCTTTAAAGGTTGCCTCCGTTTACCTGATAAGACAATTAGCTGATTCATTGGCAGCCCTTCAAAATTCCCTTCAGAAAAAAGAAGTAGAATTTAAGAATGTTCTAAAACTTGGAAGGACACAATTACAGGATGCAGTACCAATTACTTTAGGACAAGAATTTGGTGCTTATGCACAGGCGATCGCACGAGACAGATGGAGAGTATACAACGCTGAGGAAAGACTTAGAACTATTAATCTTGGAGGAACAGCAGTTGGTAATTCTGTTTCTGCACCAAAAGAATATGTACTAAATGTCTGCAGTATTCTGAAAAAAATTACAAAGCTACCAATGGCTAAAAGCGAGGATTTAATAGATGCAACTCAGAACTTAGATATGTTTGTTGAAGTTCACGGAATTATTAAAGCTTCGGCTGTTTCTTTAACAAAAATTTGTAACGACTTAAGATTTCTGGCAAGCGGTCCTTCAGGTGGAATTGGTGAAATAAATTTAGAACCTAAGCAAGCCGGTTCCACTATAATGCCCGGTAAAGTTAATCCGGTTATTTTGGAAAATGCAATTCAGCTATGTGAACTTGTTAAAGGTAATGATTTGATTATTGCAAATCTTGCCAGCAGCGGTAACCTTGAACTAAATCCATTCATTCCGATGTTAGGACACTTATTTTTAAAGTCGATTGAACTCCTTAAAGAATGCACAATCAATTTAGCTTACAACTGTATAGATGGTATATCTGCCAATGCAGAAAGATGTAAATTAAATCTTATCAATAGTTCTGCAATTGCGGCTTCTCTTATTTCAACTTTTGGCTATGAGACTATTCAGGAGTTAGTAAATTATGCTCATAAAAATAAGATCCCTTTTGTAAAGGCACTTATGAAAAGTAAGCTGCTTAACGAGAAAGAAATGTATAACATTATTTCAAAAGAATTGGGAATAAAAATTGAGTAAAGTGGCGCAGTCCGAACGGCTTCACATTGCATTTATAGGAAGAAGAAACGTCGGTAAATCTTCTCTAATGAATCGATTTATCGGTCAAGATTTAGTTATTGTAAGTGAAGTACCAGGAACAACTACAGACCCTGTTAAAAAATCTATGGAACTGCTCCCATTTGGCCCAGTGGTTTTAATTGATACTGCAGGAATAGACGATGTTGGCGAGCTTGGGCAAAAGAGAATTAGTAAAACAACAAAAATTATTTCGGAATCTGATTTTGTAATTCTTGTACTTGATTCTCAAACTGACCTTTCGGAACATGAGTTTACTTTAATAGAACAATTACGAGAATTTCAATTACAATTTTTGGTGGTTGTGAATAAATCCGATCTGGGTTTAAAGTATGAACTTATAGAAAAGCTAAAGGAACTTAAGCTTCAATTTCATACAGTCTCTTGCATTAACGATGATGGGATCTATCAATTAAAAGAAAAAGTTGTCAAGTTACTCCCTAGATTATGAATTACCATTGGTTTCGGATCTGATAAAACAACATGACATAATTGTGCTTGTAGTTCCAATTGATCTGGGTGCACCCAAAGGGAGGCTTATTATGCCGCAGGTACAGACAATAAGAGAATCCCTTGATGAAGATGCAATTGTTGTTGTTACAAAAGATAAAGAACTAAGAGCTACATTAGATAAATTAAAAGCCCTTCCTAAACTAGTAGTAACCGATAGCCAGGCAATAATGAAAGTAACTGCCGATGTACCAGATGAAATTCTATTAACAACCTTTTCAATTTTGATGGCGCGGTATAAAGGGGACTTAACCGAATATGTTAAGGGAATAGAAAAAATGGAGAACCTGCAAGATGGTGATAAAGTTCTTGTTGCCGAGGCATGTTCTCATCATGCGCAAGAAGATGATATTGGCAGAGTAAAAATTCCAAGATGGCTGCGACTTCATACAAGAAAACAACTAGAGATTGATGTTAAAAGCGGCAATGATTTCCCGGAAAACCTAAATGAATATCAACTGATAATTCATTGCGGAGGATGTACTTTAACACGTAAAATGATGCAAACGCGTATTAAGCAAGCAAAGTATTCTGGAGTTCCAATTGTTAATTACGGTGTTGCCATTTCCTATATGCAAGGTGCATTACCAAGAGCATTAGAACCTTTTCCGGAAGCAATTCTTGAATGGCAAAAAATTAGTAAGTTTTAGTACGTGCTAGGTCAATATCCTTAATTTCTCAATCAGTTGATTAATATCATCAGGTAATTCCGAATCAAAAAATACTTTTTCTTTAGTGCGGGGATGAATAAAGCCAAGTGTTTTTGCATGCAGTGCCTGACGGCGAATAATCTGCAATAAATTTTCCACCTTGCTTTTCATTTTCGAAAATTCGGATCCATACACAATTTTTCTGCCACCGTAAGCAGGATCGCCAAATACCGGGTGTTTAATATGCGCCAAATGAACACGTATCTGGTGAGTTCTTCCGGTTTTCAAATGCAGCTTTACCAATGACGCAAATTCATATTCCTCAATTACATTATAAAAAGTATGCGCATACTTCCCTTCTGTTTTGCTCACAGTAAAGAGTTTTCTATCCTTGTTACTTCTGGTTATATTACCAATTATTTCACCTTTTCTATTCTTAAAAATTCCCCAGCAAACTGCCTGGTATTCACGTTCAATAGAATGATCAGCAAATTGCCGAGCTAATTGAGCATGTGTCCATTCATCTTTAGCAATCAACAATAACCCGCTAGTATCTTTGTCAATTCGATGAACAATCCCGGGTCTTCCTGGTTCATTAAGTTTACTAAGTTTTTGTGTGTGATGTAACAGAGCATTAACAAGCGTTCCTGAATAATTTCCGAGCGATGGATGCGCCACCATCCCGGGCGGTTTATTTACAATAAGCAAATAGTCGTCTTCATAAATAATATTAAGGGGAATATCTTCAGGTTCTGTATCTTCAGGACGAGGTGTTACCGGAATAGTAAGTTCAATTACTTCCCCCGGAGAAAGTAAATAATTTGCTTTAACAACTTTATTATTAACTG
>DYHC01000210.1 GCA_020724325.1 Melioribacter roseus | reverse complement strand
TACTAATGCAACCGAAATGGCGACAAGTGAAATTCTGGATATTATTGACTCTATGACGCTGGATATTTCGAAAATTAAAAATGAATTGTCGGATCTCAAAAACGGATTTTTCAACCAGCGTGTAACTCTGGAAAATTATGGTAATCAACATCCGAATCTAAATGGACAATTTGAAGTACTGCAATCCGGGTTAAGCATTGATGAACTCGAAGCAAAAGTCTTATCTCTTGAAGAGATTGTTCAGAAAATTGAAGTCGATTCTAATAATATAACTCTGTCGCTTCAGGTGCAGGATATTACATCGCAGCAATTGGCTTCTGTTAATCATCTAATTCATTCTGTTCAAAAAAGATTATCTAAATTAATCAAGGACCTCAGCAAAAAAGGGCCTGTTGATCTTGGTGATTTTGAAATCGAAGATGATAATAGAAAAGGTTCAACGTTCAATCCGGATGCTCGTTATGAAAAATCACCCGAGAAACAGAAACTTGCAAATGAATTATTTGATTCGGGATTAAAAACTTCGCAAGATGAGATCGATAAATTATTCTCTAAATAATGGAAGCCGATATGCAGAACCCAATGTTAATTGACCCTGAAATGAAAGAAATTGTCGACAGCTTTTTGCTTGAGACGAAAGAAATTCTTGAAAAGCTCGATGTTGATTTGATGCTTCTGGAAAAAAGTCCGGATGACGTTGATCTTCTAAATAAAATATTCCGCTCATTCCATACAATAAAAGGTACTTCCGGTTTTCTTGGTCTCGAAAAATTACCTGAAGTAACTCATAAATGTGAAGATATTCTTAATAAGCTTCGTAAAAGCGAAGTAAAACTTAATACATCGTTAATGGACGGAATAATTTTAGGTTACGATACAATTAAATCTCTTCTTAGAAAAATTGAAGAAGAAAAGAATGAGGAAGTAGAAGTTGATAATGTTATTTCAACATTGATTGATCTTCTGGCAAATATAAATAATGACGGGTTATCAGAAACTATACAGATGAATGAAATAGTTGAAAATCAGCAATCAGATTCTGACGGTGAAGAAAAAATGCTGTCTGAAGCGGTGAAAGAGACTGCGGTAAAAACGAACACTTCGGAAATAAAGAAAACAGAGAATACTATACGTGTTGATGTAGACAGATTAGATGCACTATTGAATATAGCAAGTGAAATTGTTTTAGGCAGAAACAGGCTTTCACAGTTGAATTCGCAATACTCGCTTGAGAACGAAGGTTCACAATTTGCAAAAGACCTGGGTGATGCAACAAAACAGATTGACCTTATGACGTCCGAACTGCAGCTCGTTGTAATGAAACTAAGGATGATAAAAATTGGAAAAGTATTTAACCGTTTTCCGCGTGTTGTAAGGGATATGTGCAAAGACCTTAATAAAGAAGTTGATCTGATAATTAACGGAGAAGAGACCGAAGTAGATAAGAATTTAATTGAAGAAATTAATGATCCTCTTGTTCATTTAATACGTAATTCAATTGATCACGGAGTTGAACCGCCGGCTGTAAGAGAAGCAAAAGGGAAAAGACGAAAGGGAACGGTAGTATTATCCGCCGAACATGAAGGTAATAATATTGCTATCAAAGTAACTGATGACGGTAAAGGTATAGACCCGGAAATGATAAAAGAGAAAGCAATTGCAAAAGGATTTATATCTAGAGAGAAAGCAAAGGAACTTTCAAAACAAGAAGCGTATAATCTAATTTTCCATCCCGGTTTTTCAACAGCAGAAGTCGTTACAAACGTATCCGGACGCGGAGTTGGAATGGATGTAGTTAAAACAAATGTGGCTAAATTACGAGGAACAATAGCAATAGAATCTGAATTAGGTATAGGCACAACAATGATCTTACGGCTTCCTTTAACTTTAGCAATTATTTCGGGTATGATCGTAAAATCGCATCAACAGGCGTTTGTTATACCGCTTCACTCTGTAATTGAAGTTCTTAGAGTCAGCACGGATGATATTAAAACGGTAAAAGGAAAAGAAGTTATAAATCTACGCGATACTATTCTTCCTGTAGTTTCTCTCGATCAGTTAATTAGTCATAATGGTAACGGGCACAATGACTTCAAATGGCAGTATATAGTTGAAGTAGGAATTGCCGAAAAAAGATTCGGCATTAAAGTAGATGAACTTGTTGGTCAGCAAGAAGTAGTAATTAAATCTCTTGGAGAATATTTAGGTAAAATAGAAGGAATAGCCGGTTCGTCAATAATGGGAGATGGTACTGTAATAATTATTCTGGATATAAATGAATTATTCAATAAGCTGAGAAATAAAATTGAAACGTAAAATAACTGTTCTTATTATAGATGACTCGGCATTTATGCGCAAATCACTTTCAATTATGCTTGAAAGTGATACGGAAATTAAAGTTGTTGGAACCGCCAGAAACGGGCAGGAAGGCGTAGAACTTATTAAAAGTCTTAAACCCGATATTGCTACTCTGGATATTGAAATGCCGGTTATGGATGGACTAACTGCACTTAAAAAAATTATGGCTGAGTGTCCTACTTCGGTTATTATGGTAAGTTCTTTAACAACCGAAGGAGCCGAATCAACACTTAAAGCTCTCGAACTCGGAGCTGTAGATTTTATTCCAAAGGAACTTTCTTATATCAATATCAACATTACAAAGATTAAGGAAGATCTGATCTCGAAAGTAAAAGAGATCGTAAAACAAAAAATTATTAAAGAACGGCTAAACAGACTAAGATCTATAAGCCAGCCAGGCAGACTGGAAGCAGTAAGACAACCGCAAAATCAAATACCTGTAATTGGCTACAGAGCCGTTGCAATAGGAATTTCTACCGGCGGACCATTATCATTACAAAAAATATTACCGCATTTATCAGAAAAAATTCAAATACCTATTTTTATTGTTCAGCACATGCCTCCTAAATTTACAAAGTCGCTGGCGGACCGGCTTAATACTTTGTCCAAGCTGAATGTAAAAGAAGCTGAGAATGGAGAGAAAATTGAAAACGGAACAGTTTATATTGCTCCTGGCGGATTTCACATGACTGTAGCCAAGAATGGATTAACTTCTTCACATATCAGTATTTCAGAAGAACCGGTTAATACACTCCATAGACCATCGGTAGATGTAATGATGAATTCAGTTATCAATGTTTACGGAAAATATACGCTTGGCGTTATAATGACAGGAATGGGAAAAGACGGATTTGAAGCAATAAAAAATCTGAAAAATCTTGGCGGATACTCTATTGCACAAGATGAACAGACCTGTGTTGTTTATGGAATGCCTAAAGCAATTGTTGATGCCGGTTTTGCAGATAATATTTTACCTTTAGAAAAAATACCAGAAACTATTAATAAGGTGGTTTAACATGGCAAATCATTTCCAAGAAGTTTTGATGAAAGATATATTTACTAAAAATTCCCCGGTTAGCGGTAATCTTATTAAAGCAAAAGACATAGAACTTAAAGGGTATAGCAAAATTACTTTAGAGACAGATGAAAATGAAGATGTAAAAATCTATTTGAAAAAAGATGCTGATGATAGTGTGAAAGAGATAAAATTTGTCTGCTCTTGCGGTCATACTAAAAGCATTATTCTCGATTATTCTGAGTAATAAATAACAAGTGTTTATTATTAGCCATTCATTCCCCTCAAATCCTTATCATTTCATCAAAAATCAATTCCTTATCGTGGCATTCCTTTTGGGTATGAATAATAAAAAAATCCAAGAGGATTATGTCGTCAATAAAATTACTTCAAAACCTTTTAGACTATTGCGCAGTAAAGAATAAAGTAATAGCAAAAAATATAGCTAATGTAGGAACGCAAGGTTATAAAAGGGAAGATGTTGAGTTTAAAAACCTGTTAGATGAAAACTCAAATTCTATTCTTAAAACATCCAGCAATAAGCACTTTGGCGCAATAAATAGCCCGGTTCAAAATAAATCTGAATTCAATATTGTATTGGATGGTTCAAATGAAATGACAACCGGAATTAATAACGTGGATATTGAACAAGAGATGAGTGAGCTGGCAGAGAATACACTCCGTTTCAGATTTGCTTCTAAAAAAGTTGGTTCTTATTACAGGAACATTCAAAATGTAATAAAAGGAGGAGGAGGAAGATCTTGAAAGTATTAGGCAGTTTTTTTGGGCTCGGAATAAGTTCACGAGGAATGAGTATTCAGAGAAAAAAGATGGAGCTTATTTCTGAGAACATAGCAAATGCCGATTCAGTTAGAACAGCCGACGGCAAACCATACCAGCGGAAAACTCTCGAAGTAAAAGAGAACCAGAACAGTTTTGCAGCAAAACTAAGCATAGAGGGACAAGTGCTAAAACTGAATACAAAGTATTCAGATCACTTAGCTGCAAATAACTCTAAACCGGTTTCACTTCCGGAAATAAATAACAGCGTTGAGATTAATGAAAAGACTGACTTAAAACCAGGGGAGTTAATCTATATGCCGGAACATCCTGATGCCGATGATAAAGGTTATGTTCAGATGTCTAATGTAAATGTTCTGAATGAAATGGTTGACATGATAGCTGCAACAAGAAGTTACGAGGCAAATCTAACCGCGCTC
>DYHC01000209.1 GCA_020724325.1 Melioribacter roseus | reverse complement strand
CTCGCGACCTCCTGCGTGACAGGCAGGCGTTCTAACCAACTGAACTACGACCCCTTTTGGTATGTACCAAATCGCAAAGACAAAAAACAATTATTAAATTGGCGCACAAAAATAGCAATAATCAGTTATCCAAACAAGCCGACTTATAATTTTTCAGTACCGAAACTAACACCAACAGCGCTTGCTGCTAATACACCTTGATCATTTGGCTTTACCAATTTTTGGTGGGAAATAGCATCGACTATTCTAACACTTTTAATCTCTGAACCCTTCAATGCAACCATTCTGCCGAATTTCTTTTTTATCACTAATTGTATAGCGTTCGTTCCAAACTTTGTAGATAGTATCCTATCGTAGGGAGTTGGACTTCCGCCACGCTGTAAATGACCAAGTACGGTGTATCGAGTTTCTAATCCGGTATTTTCATTTATTTTTTTTGCAACAACCTCTCCAATACCACCTAGTTGAACAGGGTCTGTTCTTTTTATATCTTTTCCTCTAGTTACAATTCCGCCATTTTTAGGTTTAGCGCCTTCTGCAACACAAACAATACTAAATCTTTTTCCTTTAATATTTCTGTGAAGAACATGGTCATAAACAACATTCCACTCGAAAGGAATTTCCGGAATAAGAATAATATCGGCACCGCCGGCTAATCCGCCGTTTAAAGCGATCCATCCGGCATATCTTCCCATTACTTCGCAAACCATAATCCGATGATGTGCTGAAGCAGTTGTATGAAGCCGGTCTAAAGCTTCTGTAACTACATAGACGGCAGAATCATGACCAAATGTTTGATCCGTGGCTTCAAGATCATTATCAATTGTCTTAGGAACACCAACAATATTCATACCCATATCGCTAAGGTAGCTGGCAATATGCATTGTGCCGTCTCCTCCTATAGCCACTAACGCATCAAGATCCCATGCCTGATAATTTTTTAATGTATCTTTCGATCGGTCAACAATTTTTATTTTGCCGTTTACCTCCTCCGGCCAGTGGAACGGATCACCCTTGTTCGATGAACCTAAAATTGTACCTCCTTTGGCTAATATTCCGGATACATCCTTGTTGTACAATTCAACTGCCTTGCCTTCAACCAGACCTTCAAATCCATCTAGTATTCCAAGCACACTTAAACCATGGTCGTGGGCAGGTTTTGCTACACCACGAATAACTGCATTTAAACCAGGACAATCGCCTCCTCCGGTTAAAATTCCTATTCTCTTAATTTTAGAGCGCGGCACTTTTTATTTCTCTATTGCTTTGTAAAATATTTTCATACGATTTCAAGCGTTTTTTATTTTTGTATATGTTTTAAAATGAAGTTTTGCGATTGACCTTAATTTAATATCATCAATTTTTTTAATCAGAGATTTGGCATAATCTTCAACAAGTTCCGAAGCTCCTTTAGGCAAATTCATCCCTTTTTTAGATTGAGAATCGAACCATTCTAAAAAAGAAGCTCTTGCAAGAATAGATGCTGCCGCAACTCCGCTGTATTTTTCAGCTTTAGTTTCAGAAATAAAAGTGATATCCGGATATTTTGAAACCAAACTAAGATCTTTCTTACCAAATTTATCCGTAATTACATTTTTACACCCTGTATTATCGATTAAATTTTCAATTGCTTTAGAGTGTGCCCAATCTAATAATTTATTTAGATTATTGAATTTGCTGTATAGCTCATTATACTTATCAGGATTTATTTTAACGATTTGGAAATTACTTTTGATTATAAATTTAATTTCCTTTGCAAATAATTTTATTTGATTATCCGCAACATCCTTACTATCCCTAATGCCAAGCTTAGTTAAAAGAGATTTTGATTCACTATCTACATATACAGCAGCTACAACAAGAGGACCGAAGAAATCCCCTTTACCAACCTCATCAGAACCAATGTATTTATCCGGTTCAGCTATACAACTATAGTTTAAATCTAGCGACTGCTGTTCGCTGGTAATGTTGCTTATCGTTTTGAAAAAATTGGAATTTGCATCTCCTTGAATTATTTTTTTCAATCCTTTCTTCCCGAAGAATATCTGGATTTTAATTTTCTGTTTTCCATCAACGGCATTAAACTCGTGATTATATTCTTTGGTGATTATTGAATCGGTATCAATTCCGGATTTCTTGATAAGCTCTTTAAGTTGTTTGATCTGGGATTCGGCTTTACTTTTTAACGTCATAATTTCTATAAAGTATTTTCGATCGATTATAATAAGAAGTTAGATTTTTTCGCATCTGATACACGTGCCGCGTAAAATCAGTTCAGTATCTACAATTATTTGTTGATAGTTAAATTTATCCGGACTATCGATATTTTCAAGTAATAAGTCAACAGATTTTTTTGCCAGTTGATCGGTTGGCTGATTAACACAACTAAGCGGGGGTGAAAGAAATTCATGAACAGGGGAGTTACCAAAACAGATAAGGTCAATGTCCTCTGGTATTCTCATCCCTGCCTCTTTAGCGGCAGTATAAATGCCAATAGCAACAGGAAAGGTAACGGCAAGAATTAAATCAGGCATATTTTTTTCATTATATAATTTCATAAAAGAATCGTAACCGTGCTTTTCTTCGTAGTCACCTTCAATTATCCATTTGTTATTAATTTCTATTCCATTATCGGTAAGTGCTTGTTTAAAACCAATGATTCGCTCACGTCCAATATTAATATTAGAGTATCCGGCAAACTGTGCAATTTTTTTGTAACCGATTTTTATAGCGTGTTCTGTGGCGCGATATGCACTGCCTCTATCATCTACGGTAACGGTATTACAGTTTGCTATGTCTGGTATTCTGTCCATAAAGACAATAGGAATCATCTGTTTCAATGCATTTTCAAATATTTCGAAATTAGAAGTATCCTGAGAAATTGAAATTATTAATCCATCTACTCTCATAGAAAGCAGCGTTTGGATCTGTTTCCTTTGCATTTCGGAATTTTCTTGGGAGACCGTAAGGAAGACCTGGTAACCATGCAGAGTTGCATAATCGTAAATGTAATCCATAATAGTACTAAAGAAATGATGTGCAATTTGAGGAAGAACAACACCAATTGATTTTGATTTTCGTGAAGCCAGATTGCGAGCCATAAAATTAGGGGAGTAGCCAAGATCATTTGCAGTTTTTCTGATTAATGATGCTGTATTTTCGGAAATATCCGGATGACCTCTTAAAGCTTTTGAAACAGTAATAATGGATACACCCAGATGTTTAGCTATATCATTTAATGTAACCAGTTTAGGACTCATTTACGATCCGATAAATCACTGAATAAAAACTCCATAGGAAATAGTTTCTTACATTTTACATCAAAAATTAATAAAATCCTGCAACAATATAACAGTTCATCTCCTTCAATAAATAATTTATAGTTTAGGATTTTTGTTTCTTACAGGCACACTTTTTAAAGGCAGAGAATTCTATCAAATAATTTGATTTTTTGATATATGTTTTAGTAAATTTCAGGCGTTCTTAGGAAGTTCCAAAGAAATTTTTTATAGTTGGTCTTCAACAATAATTTGTTGTAGAAGTTTTGAAAATTTGTTTATGACAAAACAGTTTTATACTGTATTAGTTTCGTTTATTCTCGCCTCAAAATTAATCAACCAATTGTTAGAATCCTCAAAGTTAGCGCTACCTTTGATGTTTTTTACTTCAAAATCGAATTATATACTCGCTAATAGAAGATATTTACTTTTTATACCAAATAAATTTTTCTATAATTATTTTGATAACTTCAAAAATGAATTTGGAAACGATAAACAAAAAAAATAGATACCTATTGGTATTTAATAAAAATGGTAATTTGTTTCTTCCAGAAAAAAATTCTCGTTACCCGTTGAAGTTGATTGAAAAAGCAGCAAGTAAAAAATATTTATTAAACTAACTGATTTAACCACTTATAATAAACGAGGAAAAATATGGCAAAACTCAACCAAGTAAACCTACTGGTTAATTATTGGAGTAAAATAATAAGCCAAATAGGTTTAACGACTATCAGTAATCGCATATTATCCACGAAAATAATTAGACAAGACTCATTAAAAATTGCTAAAAGCATTTTAATAGTCTTGTTCTTTTTTATGGCGCAAACCAGCTCGGTTATTTTAGCACAAGAGCTGGAAATTCGTGGAAAAGTAACTAGTGCTGATGATAGAACCGAATTAATCGGTGCTAATGTTTTAGAAAAAGGAACAACAAATGGAACAGCTACGGATGTTAACGGTGAATTCAGATTAAGAGTAAAACCCGGCGCTGTATTAGTAATTTCCTATGTTGGTTTCTTGAGGGAGGAAGTTCCTGTATTGGACGAGACGTACTTAAATATTGTCTTGAAAGTTGATGTAACACAGCTTAAAGACATCCTGGTAGTTGGCATCGGTTACGGTGAAGTAAAAAAAGCAGATGCTACAGGTTCGGTTACGGCTATTTCTGCAAAAGATTTTAGCAGAGGACCAATTACATCTCCACAAGAATTGTTGATAGGTAAAGCCCCCGGTGTTATTGCAAATACATTAGGCGGCGCAGCTGGTGCAGGTACAAGAATTAGAATCCGTGGCGGTTCATCAATTCAGGGTAATAACGATCCGT
>DYHC01000208.1 GCA_020724325.1 Melioribacter roseus | reverse complement strand
AGGTTGCACGTCGTCCTCTTAAAATATTTATCTACTATTTGTACTCAGAATCTGAAGAATTAACATCACACTTCGGTAATTTAAAATTACTTGCTGAATTGGGTTTTCGGGTAAATGAAAATTACCGTCTATGTAAATCAATTAATGAAGTAATTAGCTACTGCAGAGAATGGGGAAATAAAAGAGATAAACTGCCATACGAAATTGACGGAGTAGTGATAAAGGTTAACTCGCTAAAGCATCAAAAAATATTAGGAAGCATAGCAAAATCGCCACGCTGGGCAATAGCATTCAAATTCAAAGCTAAACAGGCAAGAACAAAACTACACAAAATTACCTGGCAGGTTGGAAGAACAGGAACACTTACACCAGTGGCAGAGCTTGAACCTGTTTTTCTTGCCGGCTCTACAATTAGCCGGGCTACACTTCATAACTATGATGAAATTATAAGGAAGGATTTTCGTGAAGGCGATTGGGTCGTAATTGAAAAAGGAGGAGATGTTATTCCTAAAGTTGTTTCTGTTGATATTGAAAATAGACCTCCGAATTTAAAATCTGTTAACGCACCGGACAAATGTCCAGAGTGTGGTTCTGAGTTGTCTAAACCGAGTGACGAAGTTGCAATCTATTGCGAGAATTATTCCTGCCCTGCACAGGTTAAAGGAAGAATTACTCATTTTGCTTCGCGAGGTGCTATGGATATTGTTGGACTTGGTGAATCGCTTATCAATTTGTTTGTTAATTTAAGATACTTGAAAAGCTACGCCGACATTTATGATTTGAAGGACAAAAAAGAGGAACTGATAAAAATAGAACGACTTGGTGAAAAGAGTATTAATAATTTGTTGAGTGCAATTGAAGAAAGTAAAAATCGTCCTTTTAACAGAGTTCTCTTTGCATTAGGAATTAGATATGTTGGTGCAGGAGCTGCAAAAAAATTAGCAGAGCATTTCTTATCCATTGAAAATATGGTAAAAGCTTCGGTAGAAGAGTTAGAAGATGTTTCTGAAATAGGACCCAGCATTAGCAATAGCATTAAACGCTTTTTATCAGACAGCCATAATCTGCAAACAATTGAACAGCTAAAAAAAGCCGGTTTAACGTTTGCATTCCAAAAGAAAAATAAAGCTTCAACTGCACTAAATAATATGTCGTTTGTATTCACAGGTACTCTTTCTGCTATGTCGCGCGAAGAAGCTAAAGAAAAAATAATTTCTAATGGAGGAAGAGTTTTATCATCTGTAAACAAAAATACCGATTATGTTGTGGCTGGAGATAGTCCGGGATCAAAATTAGACAAAGCTCAAAAACTCGGATTAAAAATAATAAGTGAAGAAATATTTCTAGAAATGATCGGGAATAAATAAATGTTCGATAAAATTAAATTTAACCTGGCTCATTTTATTATCCGTAAAAAGTACCTTTTAAAAACTAACACTCCTTTATCATTTAATAACATTTTATCGGACAGTACAAAATTTTTATTAATTATGCCTAACAATAATGACGAGTTTACTGAGAGTTTATTACTGATTAATTATCTGTTGGAAAATAAAAAATTTGTAACGCTGTTTATTCATGAAAGCAAGCTAAATATGATTCCTAAAAGTGGAACTCTTGTAATGAAGAATAGAAATCTTGTAGTTCTAACCTTTGTGGATGAAAACAGAAACAGATTGAATTTACCCGTTAACCTATTTGCAAAATCGCTAAAAAGCAAAGAATATGACGTAGTAATGGATTTAAACAGGTCGTGCGATCTTTTCTTAACTTCTATTGCTAATATTGTAAAATCGAGGGTAAAAGTAGGATTTGAACAGGAAAAGACAGGGGATTTTTATGATATAAGAATAGTTAATTTCCACCAGGATCCTGCACAGATATATTCAAATTACATCAATTTTTTAAAGATGTTTTAGCAGCCATCTTTTAAGTAATAAAATGAATTTGTAGATTGCAAGTGAAAATAATTATATGTGGCGTTAGATGACCGACAATATCAATTTTGAACTAAAAAGGATGGGGGATATAACCGTATTTAAGTTGGACGAAAAACGGTTCGATGCCTCTATAGCCGGTTTTGTAAAAGGCGAATTTACAATCCTAATGCACACAGACGAGGTTAAAAAATTGATTATCGATCTCTCCCAAGTCGATTATTGTGATAGTTCCGGGCTGAGCGCCATATTGTTAGCGTTTCGTATCTTGCAATCGAATGAGGGTCATATTAGGATTGCTTCGCCAACTAAAAATGTAAGAACACTAATTGAAATTTCACAATTAGACCGGGTTTTAAAAATCTGCAATTCCGTTGATGATGCTATTAAGGATCTCGAGAATATTTAGTCCTGGCAAAAATCATGTTACACATATTGTCTTGCCCTGAAAATTTTTTCTACTCTATCAATCAGCCTTAGTACAAAAAATATTTTAACTAAATACAGGTCAATTATTTTTGTTGATTAAATTATGATTTCAAAAGAAGTCTTAAAGAAAATTCAGCTTGTAGTTTTCGATCTAGATGGTACGATTCTGGACGACGAAGGAAATCTTCATCCGGATACTGTAGTGCTGGTAAAAAAATTAAAATTACTTGGTGTAAAATTTTCCATTGCAACCGGAAGATTACTCGGCGCTACTATTAGTTTTGCAAAAACTCTTTCTATAGACGAACCCTTAATTTCCTTGGATGGTGCTTTAATAAAAAGTTATGTCAATGATAAAGTGATTTATCAGTCTGCCGTTCCAGAAAAAATTGTGTTGAAAGCTATATCGCTTGCCGATCGGTACTTCCTTAAAATTGCACTCTGTCATGGTGAAACCATTTACTATACAGAAGAAAATTCTCTAATTCCAAATCTTCTTGAAAAATTTGGTGCCAGATACCAGCTTGTCAATTCATACAATGGAATAACAAGGGATACATTAGAAGTTGTTATGACGGGCGACTATAGTAACATGCTGAAACAAGCTACTAATAAATTGTCTTTCCCTTTTACATTTGGTGTAAGGTCTTCTTTTTATAAATCGCAAAGTCATGGAGGGATTTATTATCTTGAAGTTAGAAAAATGGGCTCGAATAAAGGAGATGCTCTTAAAAGATTGTGTAATTATTCAAAAGTAAAGATTAAGCATACTGCGGTATTAGGAGATTGGTATAATGATAAATCTTTATTTGAGACCGATGCTTTGAAAATTGCAGTCGCTAATGCAGTGCCAGAAATTAAGAGATTATCCGACATGGTCACAAAGAGTTCTAACAATGAAGGCGGAGTAAACGAATTCCTAAAATTATTACTTAAAGCAAAAATCTGATTAGTATGAACGAGTTTAAGAAAGCAAAACTCTTGCAGAGCCGGCGAATCAAATTTGTGATTATTCTTTTTACTATAATTTTGCTTGTTATGATGTTTCCAAGCGGTGAATCAATAGAATCCGAAGTAACTATCGGTTCGGTTTGGATACAAGATGATTTAATTGCTTCTACAACTTTTGAGGTGCTTAAAAGTAATGATGTTTTAGAGAAAGAGAAGCAGCAAGCTGCAAGCCGTATTCAACCGATATTCCTGCGCAATAATAACGTTCCGTCTATCAGCGCCGATTCAATAAAAAAATTTAATTCGCGTATTCCACGGCTTATTTCGGCAAAACAAAAAAATGACGATTTTTTGCATAATACTTTCCTGAGCGATAATTCATTCAATGTATTTAATCAATTCAAAAACAATCCGGCGTCATTTAAAAATGTTAGAACACATTCGCTTACTGAAATACTAAGATTATCACGAGAGATATTGGAACGGATATATCAAAGAGGATTACTGAATCTTTCCTATAAAGAAATTAATAAAGATAGTATTGCTGTAAGAGACGGAAAATTTGAACGCGTTTTTCCAAAAACACTTTATCTTGATAGAGAAAGTTCCAATGAATACTTAAATAGTCTTCTTATACTCAACATTGGTGATAATGCGGCTCTAATTGAAGCGCTTATAGAATACATATCGTTTTTCTTAAAACCGAATATCATTTACAGCTACGAATTAACTGATGCTGCAATCCGTAATGCTAAAGATAAAATTCCGCGTAATATTGGAATTGTAAATGAAAACGAAAGAATAATTGCAAAGCACGATCGTATAACTCCTGAAGTTAAATTAAAAATAGATTCATATAAGATTGCTAAAGGCGAAGAAATTGGTTTCTGGTCTAATATTGCTCAAAGTCTCGGTAAATTTATTCACATACTGATTATTTTGCTGCTGCTTATCATCTATATCTATCTATTCAGAAAAAGAATTTATAATGATAATCTGAAAATTCTTTTGATTGCAATAATAATTCTATTTATCAGCTTTCTTACATATCTTTTATACTCGCTAAATGTATCGGCACCGGTTGAATTGCTGGTGTTAGTTCCGGTTGCATCTATGCTTCTTACAATTATCTTCGATTCGCGGATCGGTTTTTACGGCACGGTTGTAATTTCACTTATAGTTGGCGGATTAAGAGGGAATGATTATGCATTCGCTTTAATGAACATAGTTGCCGGCGGGTTATCGGCTTATACGGTAAGAGATATAAAAAACAGGACTCAGATTTT
>DYHC01000207.1 GCA_020724325.1 Melioribacter roseus | reverse complement strand
GAGTTAAGTAGAGAAGTCGGCTATGTATTTCAAAATCCCGATCACCAAATATTTTCTTCCTCGGTTAGAGAAGAAATTGAATACGGCTTAAAGAATATGAACTTAATACGCAAGGAGATAAATAATCGAATTTCCAAAGTGCTTGAGTTTGTTGGATTGAAAAATTTTGAGAACAGGCACCCTTTCAATCTTGGAAAGGGTGAGCGCCAAAAATTAGCTGTGGCTTCTATACTTGCGATGGAACCTTCTATTTTGGTAATTGATGAGCCAACTACGGGTCAAGATTGGGATGGAACAAAAAGAATGATGACTATGATGGAAGAGATTCATAAAAAAGGTCACACTATAATAGCCATTACGCATAATTTAAGGTTAGCAGTTGAATATACCGACCGGATAATCGTTTTCTCGAGTGGCAAGGTTGTGCTGGATGGAACTCCTCAAGAAGTTTTTGCTCATAGAGAAATTCTTGAATCTGCTTCGGTTACTCTGCCCGATTCTGTCTTACTCGGAGAGGCATTAAACAAAATCGGTTTTGATGGTAGCCCCCTAACCGTTGAAAATATTAAAAATGAATTGATAAAAAAACTGAGTGATGTAAATGCTAATTGATTATTACCCTTCAAATAGTTTTGTCCATGCCCTTGATGTTCGTACCAAGGCTTTAGGGTTTCTGATGGTTACAATCACTGCGTTTGTTTTTCTATCTCCCATTATAAATTTTGTTCTTGCTCTTGTATTATTCTTTATACTGCTTGCTATTAAAACTCCATTATCAAGAGTAAAGCAAATATTGAAGCCCCTTATACCTATCTTCATCATCATGTTACTAATTACGGGTTTTACTTATCCCGCAGAAAAGTTTCAATTAAATGTCAATAGACAGGTTTTATTCTACTTATTGCCTGGCGAATCACTTCCTTTTTCGAGCGGGGGATTTTTCTACGGTTTAACTCTTACACTTCGAATATTAATAATGGCGCTTGCTTCAACAGTTGTTACTTACAGCACGCCAATAGAAGCTATTATTCAGTTAATGCAGAAATTGAGAATGCCTTATCAATTAGCTTTTGTGATTGCTACGAGCATAAGATTTATACCTACTATGCGAAAAAAATCGGAGATGATTCAAGAAGCTCAGAGAGCACGCGGTGCAGAATTCGGAAATAAAGGTTTAATCGGTAATATTAAATCTTACATTCCCGTTCTTATACCAATGATTGTTGATTCGTTACGTATGTCTGAAAACCTGGCGATAGCAATGCTTGACCGCGGATTCGGAGCAATGAAAAGCGTTACTAATCTTCACGAAATACGGATGGAAAAACGCGATTATGCAATCTGTCTGATCGAATTATCAATTCTTGCCGCCGCATTTTGGGCAAATTCAGAAAATATTGGAGTCTTATAATGATTAATGAAAATAAAACATTGAAAAAATTTATTGGTTTAGAAAAGGAATTGATTTATAAAAAAGCTTTTGGTTCGCTTCTTGGAGTAGCTTTTGGTGATGCGATGGGAATGCCTACTTCTTTGATGAGTCCTTTAGAAATAAAAAAAGTTTTTCCACAACGGATTACAAAATTGCTTCCGGCTCCAAAAGGACATTTTATTCATAACGGTTTGATAGCTGGAGAAATTACCGACGATACTCAACAAACTTTACTTCTTGCCGATCTATTTATTGAGGAGAAAAAATTTAGCCGTATGGGCGTGGCAAAAAAATTACTTGAATGGGCTAAAAGTTTGGATGCATTTAAATCAATGCTGCTTGGACCAAGCTCTTTGCGTGCTCTTAAAATGATAGATGAAGGTGTTTCTCTCGATGAAACCGGAAGAATTGGAGATACAAACGGAGCTGCAATGAAAATTGCCCCGGTAGGAATTGCTCACCCTGGGGATTATGATGCAGTAGTAAAAGATGTTGCAGAAATATGCGTGCCTACTCATAATACAAATATTGCAATAGCCGGTGCTTCTGCCGTCGCTTGTGCTGTAGCATCTGGTATGGTAAATAAAGAGCTGGATGGTTTAGTCGAAGCCTTTTATTACGGAGCGGAAGAAGGTATGAAGTTGGGTAATCAATGGTACGGTGCTTCGATTCAGAAAAGAACTGAACTTGCTCTTAAGATTGTCCGATCCGGTAAAAAAGAAGAGGAAATCTGGCAAGATCTATACGATTATGTCGGTGCGGGCATTGCAATGTCGGAATCAGTGCCAACTTCTCTTGCTCTGGTTGTTTACTATAATGGAAATCCAATTAAGACTGCCGAAGCCGCAGCAAATATGGGGGGTGATTGCGATACTGTTGGTGCAATTGCCGGAGGTATGGCAGGAGCTTATTCCGGATACGAAATATTTCCGCAAGAGATTATCGATCAGCTTTCTCTTGTTAACAATGTAGATTTTAATCTATACGCAAAGAGAATGACAGATGCAATCTTTAGCTAATCAATAAATAATTTTTCTATTTGTGAAAAGAAAGGAAGGTAGCAGCAAAGAATAATTGATTTAAGAGTGCAGGAAAATTGAAATGAAAAAAATATTTTTTAGTGCAGCACTTTTTGTAATAATATTGTTCAGACCTCTTCATGCTCAATCATATAATGATTCTACATTTTCAAAAATAAATATACCGCGTGATTCAAAACAAACAATATACGGAAGAATAACTGATAACAAAGACAACCCAATTATTGCACAAGTTCAAGTCTGGTATTATCCCTTGATAGAAGTCGTATTCGCATTCGGATCCGTACCTGTAAAAGGGAGAACTGATAATTTAATCGGTATTACTTACTCCACGGATAAGGGTTATTATGCAATAAAAGTCCCAGCTGATACTATAACCCTAATTATTACAAAAGGTCCTGAATGGAGTCTCTTCAAAGAAAGAATAATCGTTAACGAAAATGAATTTGACGGTATAGAAAAAAATATATCTCTTAATCATCTATATGATTTGAAAAAACTTGGCTGGTACGGAGGAGATACTCATCATCATAGTCTTCACAGCGACGGCAGACAAACTCCATCACAAATTGCTTCAGCAATGAAAGGGGTTGGACTTACTTGGGGTATTTTATCAGACCATAATTCCACTACCGGAAAAATTGAATGGGTTGCAAATTCAACTTATGATTTTATCGCAATACCTGGGAATGAAATTACTTCCGAACCATCAAACAAAGCGCAATTGAACGGTTTCGGCCATATGAATCAAAGCTTTATTAGTGAGTTATCTGCTTCTTTTCCATCACTAAAAAACATTTGGGCCCGTGCAGTTTTTAATAATCACTCTGATGTTCAGTCTAAAATAAATAATACAATTAATCAGAAAGGATTAATTAGTATTAACCATCCATATTCTGCCTGGGATTGGTCTGGTCGTTTTCAGTCGTGGGGAAAGGTTAAAAATTTTAATGCAATTGAAGTGTGGAATGGGGAACCACCACATAGTGAGACATTGAACGACTGGGACTCAAACAGAGTAAATATAAATACTTGGGCTGTTCAAACATGGGCCTCATTCTTAAATGTAGGTAACAAAATTTCTGGCTTTGCAGGTTCTGATTGTCACGATATTTATGGTCTTAATGCCTACCCAAAAGGTAAATATTACTGGACTACAACTACAGGTAATCCCCGTACATACATTTATAGCGAGAAATTTAATATAGATAAAATAAAACACTCTCTTAAAGATGGTCACATTTTCTTGACTTCAGGTTTCGGACCAATTCTATTAGTTGAAGCTAATAAAAAAATTCCAGGCGCAATATTAGAAATTCCAACTGATGGTTTAATAGATATAAATATTAAAGTATTAGCAAATCAACCTTTGCTTAATTCAAACGATGGTATTAGAATAGTAATTAATGGAGAAGTAGTAAAAAGAATAGCTACCGACTCGTCACTGACATTTCATCAAAATCATACAATAAAAATCAATGAAGATAGTTGGATGATTATTCAGGTGTTTGGGCAATGGCCTATGTATTCTATAACAAATCCCATCTATTTCGATTATTCTCCGTACGGTGATTATCCCAAGAGAGAATTTGTTCATCCCCCAAATGCTGAATCATGGAATAAATTTTTATCCCATCCTGAAATTACTATCCCGGATGGACCAACTAACTGGAAGAATTCTTATGATACTGATAAAAAATAAAACACTATTTATCAATTATTTAGTGCAACAAAAACAAAAGGAGGATATTTATGAAGAAGCTTAACTTTTTAGTTATAGTCACTACTGTTTTATTTGTTTCTAGTATACTCTCATTTGCTCAGGATGAAGTCAAAAAAGAAAAAACAAATGAAGAAATTGTTTCTACAAAGGCTCTTTACGATAAAACAAATGCTGAGGATATGGCAGAAGCATTAAAAACAATTCCGGGTGTTTATATACGCTCTGGTCAAATTAATATTAGAGATGCCGTTGCTAATAAAGTTTTGATTTTAATTGACGGTCAAAGAATGAATAGTGCACAAAGTGGAGGGTTTGATGTCACATCCATTCCTATTGATGCTATCGAAAAGGTTGAAGTACTTAGAGGTGGCAATTCGGCTCGATATGGTGCAGATGCGGTTGGAGGTGTCGT
>DYHC01000206.1:2411-4641 GCA_020724325.1 Melioribacter roseus | reverse complement strand
AAGTTCCAGTCCAATCGTATTGGCTTAATTCCTCGTCAGGATAAACTTCGGTTTGCGAATTGATCGCTGGTTCTTGCGGCTTATTACCTAACTTATCTCTAAGCTCGCATCCGTGCACAAAAATAAATGATACGGCAACAAAGAATATTAGCTTCATAATTTTCCAACACATTGTTTGTAAAGCAGCACATTGAAAATACTGCTATTGTTGAAATAAATAAACGCATTTCGAAAGCAAAGAAGAGTTTAACTAATTATTACCGGGTTGTGAAGAGCAAAAGTTTACCAGATTATTATGATTAGTATTTTCAGAATCTGTTAAAATTGTTTTTTTGCAGAATCAATTTGATCTATAAAAAATGATTCTCGTTTGTACGCAGCCATTATCCGCCGGTGAATATTTTAAATACCGGAATAAACACTGCTTTCTTATGGTACACTTATCAACACGTACTATGCTTTTTTAATCAACAGTGCTTTGAATGCAACAGCATACATTTGAATCTGCTTCATCATTGCAGCAAGACCGTTTCTACGAGTCGGCGATAGGTGGCTGTCGATACCAATTCTTCTAAAATAGTCCGGCGGATTAGAAAGAATCTCGTCCGGTGTATGGTTAGAGTATACTTTTATCAATAGAGCAATCAGACCTTTTACAATTGATGCGTCGCTATCTGCTTCGAATATAATCTTGCCGTCTGATAAGCTTGCGTTAATCCATACCCTGGATTGGCAGCCGGAAAGTTTGTTTTTGTCCGTTCTCAAATTTTCATCTAATGGCGGAAGCTCTTTTCCATATTGAATAATTCTTTTATAACGGTCTTCCCAATCCGTGTATTGCTCAAATTCTTTTATTATTTCTTCTTGTATTTCGTGTATTGTCATGTTCAAATATTTGCTGATTATTTGCACGTAAAATTAAATCGCTGTTCCACAACTACAACAATTGATAAGTTACACCAACCTGTAATCCTTCTTTCATTTGCGTTTTGGGCGACTGCGCTTTTTCATATAAGAGAATATAAGAAAAGTTAACACTAAGCCAGGTGTTAATTTTTCCGGTAACTGTATTATCCCACAATACATCCCAAACATCCAGACTTTCGAATCGCGAGAAAAAGCGGATTCTCTTTTTCCACTTCAGGTTTGTGTCTATTTCAAAATCCAAATCCGTTACCGATTCAATGCCGGTTTCAAATCTTAGTTTTTCTATTTCTGGAGTTCTCCTGTCATCCGAATACTGCGTAAATTTATTTGTAATTACTTCTTGAAAAGCAATACCGAAACGTGTTACGATGTTAGAGTATTTGTCATAAGTAAATCCAATTGTTTGAGTAATATATCCGGGGTCAAAAAAGTCCGAAATGTTAGGAGAACCCGCAGCTTTATAATCATACCCTTTAGATACCTGTGTTCTAATTGCATTAGAAACAAAAGGACTTACCGCCCAGCCGAGATCGTAACTTCCTATATTCTCAATGTATAGATCATTAACTGTTGTTCTGTATGTAGCGTCTCCTATCTTTGCTCTGCCGTATTGAGCTTTAACCTGATTTTTGAAAATCCACGGCTTTGAATCCCGGTTAATAGAAAAATTTCCGTTTAATGTCCATGCAATGGAATTCTCTCCGCCCTTTACCCAATTACTAAACGCAATCTGACTTATTGCAAGTCCCGTTGTTAAAGAAGGAATCCATTTTCCTTTCAATGAATCGGGTGATTGAGCAAATAAAATTGACGAAATAAGAAAAAAAGTAACCGCTGGTTTTTTCATGACAGATTCCCAAAATTCTATTTAAAAATAACAATAATTTGAATATCTGTTTTTAATGAAGGATATTTTCCTCCATACGATTCTCATTTAACAAAGCAGTGATTTTTATATATTTCAATCCACACTTTACACAAAAGTAGAAAAGGGAAAGAATGAAAACACAAAAACTAATTTTACCTATTTTAATATTTGCCGTTGCAGCTATTTTGTACATTTTATATTTCAGTCCCAAAGACGATCTCGGTTACTTTTCAGATTTTGATACAAATAACAACGCCAACCGCGATATTATAGTAAAACTTTTGCATGAAAGAGGGTTTGTTCAGGATAAAAACGCTGGCGGAACTGTATTTTATGCAGAAGACGGCGCTGGTAAAGTTCTAAAAGTAGTTGGTCCACTTACGCTTCCTCCGGGACTGGATGTTACAAATCGAGTTACATTGAGAGGACATTTAC
>DYHC01000206.1:0-2401 GCA_020724325.1 Melioribacter roseus | reverse complement strand
TCATGCCGCATCAGTTACACTAAGAAATTAGCATACATTAAACTACTTGATAGAAATTACATAATGCCAGATTTCGAATTAATTTCGAACTATAAGCCGGCGGGTGATCAGCCAAAGGCAATTAAAGAATTAGTAGAAGGACTTAACAAAGGAATAAAGCATCAAACTTTGCTGGGAGTAACCGGAAGCGGCAAGACTTATACAATGTCCAACGTTATAAAGCAGTATAACAAGCCAACGCTTATTATTTCTCACAACAAAACTCTTGCGGCGCAGCTCTACTCTGAATTCAAATCTTTTTTTCCGAACAATGCCGTAGAATTTTTCATTAGTTATTACGACTACTACCAGCCGGAAGCTTATGTAGTAAAGCGCGATCTCTACATCGAAAAAGATTTTTCTGTTAACGAAGAGATTGACCGGCTTCGGCTTAAAGCAACCACATCATTAATTGAAGGAAGAAACGATGTAATAATTGTTGCAAGCGTTTCTTGTATTTATGGAATTGGTGCGCCCGATGAATATGCGCGCCAGATAATGTTCTTAAAGAAAAGCCAGTCTATCGAAAGAAAAAAACTTCTACGCAGCTTAATTGATATTTACTACGTTAGAAACGATGCAGAGTTTTCGCGCGGAACATTTAGAGCACGCGGAGATGTTGTTGAAATTATTCCTGCTTATCAATATGATGAAGCCGTGCGTGTAGAATTCTGGGGAGATGAAATAGAACGGCTGTCTATTATTGATTCAATAACCGGTAATGTTATTCAAGAAGTGGAATCTGTTCCAATCTATCCTGCAAAGTATTTTGTAACTACTAAAGATCAGGTAAACAGAGCAATTATTTCGATAGAGGAAGAATTGAAAGAGAGATTGAAATATTTCCATGCTCAGGAAAAATATGTTGAAGCGCAGCGTCTTGAACAGCGTACAAAGTTCGATATCGAAATGATGAGAGAGATTGGATATTGCAGCGGAATTGAAAACTATTCCCGCCATATGGATAACCGTCCCCCCGGCTCGCGCCCGTATTGTTTGTTCGATTATTTCCCAAAAGATTATTTGCTGATTATAGATGAATCCCACGTTACGATGCCTCAGATAAGAGGAATGTATAACGGCGATAGATCAAGAAAAGAAGTCCTGGTTGAATATGGATTTAGACTGCCGAGTGCGCTCGATAACCGTCCGCTTAAGTTCGAAGAATTTGACAAACTTACAAATCAGGTTATCTATGTGAGCGCAACACCGGCAGACTACGAGCTTGTAAAAAGCGGAGGCGCTTTTGTTGAGCAGGTAATTCGTCCTACAGGGTTGCTCGATCCTGAAATTGAAGTTAGACCAATTAAAGGACAGATTGACGATCTGATTGGCGAAATAAGAAAACGGGCTGATAGAAAGGAACGGACTCTTGTTACTACTCTTACCAAAAAAATGGCGGAGGATTTATCGGACTATCTAGATAAACTGAAAATAAAAGTCCGTTACATCCACAGCGATATAGATGCGCTGGAACGTGTAGAAATTATTCGCGATTTGCGCATCGGCGATTTTGATGTCTTAGTAGGCGTTAATTTGTTACGCGAAGGACTTGATCTGCCGGAAGTTTCTCTTGTAGCA
The DNA here is from genome assembly GCA_020724325.1 of Melioribacter roseus. Classification (GTDB taxonomy): domain Bacteria; phylum Bacteroidota; class Ignavibacteria; order Ignavibacteriales; family Melioribacteraceae; genus DSXH01. The sequence continues at coordinate 781 of DYHC01000206.1, read as the reverse complement.
ATTCTTGATGCTGACAAGGAAGGTTTCCTTAGAAGCGAAAGGTCGTTAATGCAGACTGCCGGAAGAACTGCGCGTAATGTTAACGGTAAAGTTATGATGTATGCAGATCTTATTACCGAATCTATGCGCAGAACAATTGATGAAACTAATAGACGCAGAAAGTTACAGGAAAAGTATAATAATGAGCACGGAATTACTCCGAAGACAATTTATAAAAGCGTAGAAGAAATTCTCTCCTCAACTTCAATTGCGGATGTGCGTAAAAGGGAATATGAAAAGGAGGAAACTCAATTTCTTAAAGTTGCAGAACCGATTGTTCGGTACATGACAAAGGAACAAAAACAGGAATTAGTTGAGCAGATGACAGAAGAAATGTTAGCCGCAGCAAAAGATCTGGAATTTGAACGCGCTGCTTTTCTAAGAGATGAAATTGAAAAAATGAAAAAGCTGGTTAAGTAAATTTTATAGCATTACCCAAAAATTAAACTGATAATAATTCTTCCGGTTTATACTCTTTATAGTATTCGCGTAATAATAAATGCATTTTATTTGATAGTGGAACAAAGCGGTCTTTTTTCCCTTTCGACTGAGTTGCCTTTAATAACATTCTTTTAGAATCAACGTCTTTTATTTTCAGATTTATAGATTCGCTTTTTCGCAGACCGCATGATTAGATAAGTGAAATTATTGTCTTATGCTTAATATTTTCTATGCGGTTAATAACAGTCTTAATTTCGGCAATGTTTAATACATCCGGCAGTTTTCTTTCCATTCTGTATCC
>DYHC01000205.1 GCA_020724325.1 Melioribacter roseus | reverse complement strand
CAAAGATCGGGATTTTTTTATTTCACATGCGGAGAGTCAGGGATTCGAACCCCGGATAGACTTACGCCTATAACGGTTTTCAAGACCGCCGCATTCAACCACTCTGCCAACTCTCCTTGAATTAGAACTTTCAAAAAACGGTTACAACAATACAAAAAAATCTCAAAATTCTCCATTTACCTGATTGATTTTCCAGAAATATCGTTTTAATTGGATATATTTGCTCAGCATAATACATACCTTGAGGCATATATGAAAAAATCAATTCTATTATTTCTATTGATAATTACATTTAATTATTGTTCAACTACAGAAAAAACAAACATCAATGATATTCCTGAATGGGCTAAAGAAGCAGTCTGGTATCAAATTTTTCCGGAAAGATTTGCTAACGGTGATACCCAAAACGATCCTACTTCAATTGATATGGAAGGGGCATGGCCCTATTTCACACCTGAAGGATGGCAAATTCATCCATGGAATTCTGACTGGTATAAACTACAGACATGGGAAGCTAAGCTAAATAAAAACTTTTACGACATTGTAAACATTAGAAGGTACGGCGGAGATCTTCAAGGAGTAATTGCTAAACTTGATTATCTAAAAGACCTGGGCATAACAGCAATTTATCTAAATCCTATTTTTGAATCACCTTCGCTTCACAAATACGATGCTGCTTTCTATCATCATGTAGATAATAACTTTGGACCAGATCCTGAAGGTGATGTAGAAATTTGGGCAAAAGAAAACCATTCTGATCCGGCAACATGGCAATGGACTTCTGCCGATAAATTATTTCTCAAGTTGATTGAAGAAATTCATAAGCGAAATATGAAAATAATTATTGACGGCGTTTTCAACCACACCGGAACACAGTTCTGGGCTTTCAAAGATGTTGTTGCCAACCAGCAAAATTCTCCATACAAAGACTGGTTTACTATTAAAAAATGGGATGACCCAAGTACGCCGCAGTCAGAATTTGAATATGCCGGCTGGATGGGAGTAAGAGATTTACCCGAAATTAAAGAAGATGAAAATGGAATAATAAAAGGACCCCGCGAACATATACATGCAGTTGTAAAACGATGGATGGACCCTAACGGCGATGGCGATCCATCAGATGGAATTGACGGCTGGCGACTTGATGTTGCCGAAATGGTTAATCATAATTTCTGGAAAGAATTCCGGAAATGGGTTAGAGAAATTAATCCAAATGCTTACCTGGTGGGAGAAGTCTGGTGGGAAGATTGGAATAATTATAAAATGTTTAACGCCGCTCCCTGGCTCGGCGATCAATTTGATGCTGTTATGAATTACCGGTTTACACGTGCAGTAAAAGATTTTGTTCTTGCAAATGAAATAAAAATATCTGCCGGTGCTTTTGTTGATACATTAAATACAATGACGGAAAACTATAAAGAGAATTTTTATGTAATGATGAATCTGTTGGGAAGTCATGATACCGAGCGGCTCGCATCGCTTGCTGTTAATCCCGACGGGCAATATGATCACAAAGGAAATGCAAGAGATACTAAAAATTTTGATGTGAGAAAGCCGAATGATGTTGAGTATAAAAGAATAAAACTAGCTTACGGAATTCAATTTACAATACCAGGAGCCCCGCATGTTTACTATGGTGATGAGGCTGGTATGTGGGGCGGAGATGACCCCGACTGCCGCAAACCTGCAGTCTGGCAAAATATTGAATATGAGCCGGAAACTACTCACCCGTTTAGTAACGTTCGCTCTATTGATTCCGTAAAATTTGGTCAGGCGATGTTTGATTGGATCAAAAAATTAGCATATATCAGATCTAACAATAAAGTATTATCATTAGGTGAAATAAAATTCGAAATTATTGATCATGATAAAGACATTATTGCTTATAAAAGATTTTTGAATAGTGAGGAGATAATAATTATTATCAATAGAAATGGAAGTAACTACAACATAGACCTTAATAAGGTAGAATTATTTACTGATAAAAAGAAAATGAATGATCTGATAACAGGAATAAGTTTTGAGCCAATGAAAAACTCTTTAGTATTAGGACCATATCAGATAATGATTCTGAAGTAAATTGAAGAGTAAGAGTAATAAGAAGGCTGCCCACAATTAAGGCAGCCTTTTTTGATTACCAATTAGTTCTTCTTAACTGTATAAGTTAGTTTAACAGGATCAAAACGGATTGTATAATTAGCAGCAGCGCTTAATGCTATATTGGCACCACCGGCTTCAAGAGTTCCATCGGCTCCATTATCACCATAATTAAGATCCCATCCGTCATTTGCTCTAAACTTAAACTCACCCGCTCTAAAATCAGCGGTTATTTCCCACAACTTACGTTGACCGTTATAAAACAGATCTACATCTCTCGACCAATCGTATGGCGGAACAGCCGAACCGATTACTCCCCAATCATCAGTTTTGTTAAGAGTAATTGTTTTAGCATTTACGTCAACAGTAACTGAATAGACACCAGAAATAACAGAGAAATTGCCGCCGGCTGGGTCTAAAGTACCAGAATAATTATTACCGGTTTTTGTTAATGTGCCGCCGAAATTTGTTCCGCTCCAGCTTGGTATAAGTGTAATTTTGAATTCAGTATTTGGATTTGTTCCGTCTTTTATACGGATAATTCCTTGATAGACAGAATTAAATCCGTAAGAGTATAATCTTCCGTTTTCTGCACCGGGGGACCAACCCTGATAAGCGCCGGGTACATAGATCATTGGATAATTTATAACTGCATCATACGGAGTAAAGCTTCTTGATCTGGTATCGGAATAAACCGGTGGAACAGATAATGTTACAGTGGCACCAATTCTGTAATAAACAGTAACTGGTGAACCGATAGCGTAATTCCATGATAAAAGAAGAGTATTCATATCACCTACTTTTACTGTACCAGTAAGGTTCTGAGTATTGAACAGAGTGGCAACATTGCTGGAGAAATCATTTTTGGGAGATACCTGTAAACTATAAGTAACAGAAGAAGAGAAACCGAAATCTGCTGCACCCCAGGAAAACTTTAGTGTGCTGTCTGCAAAGTTTACGTTAAACTGTCCCGTAAAAGAGAGATCCGCAAGTGCCGGCTTGGTAGGATTAGAACTTATTGTAGGTTCTGTTATATCTCTTTCGCAAGAGATAAACGTTAAACCAATTACCGCTATAAATAGGGTTAATAATATTTTTTTCATTTTTATTTTCCTTGAACTTATTTACTAGTCATTTTTAATAGCCAGGATTCTGAACCAGATTCGGATTTGCGTTTAAGTCATTTATCGGAATCGGATACAAATCCCTGTGAGCACTTGTCTGAATACCATTTTTAACTTTTCCTTTCCATTCCCAAACATACGGACCACTTGTAAACTGACCGAAACGTACCAGGTCGGTTCTTCTATGCCCTTCCCAATATAATTCGCGGGCACGTTCATCTAATAGGAAATTTAGAGTTAAAGTTGCAGCAGTAACGTTTCCTGTATTGTTACCGTAAGCACGCTGTCTTAGTGCATTAACATAATTAACTGCTGTGTTTATATCCCCGCCCGATCCGCCTCTTAGAACAGCTTCAGCGTACATTAAATATGCATCTGCTAAGCGGAACATAGGAAAATCTGTGCTTACAAAAGTTGGGTGTGCATTTGGTGCAGCAGCTCCTGTTGAAGTAACATTTTTGAATTTAGTTACACCAATTCCATGTGTAAAAGTACCAACATTTGTAATTTCCCACTGCCATTTAGAATTATCGAAGAAGAACATGCCTCTTTTATCTGCGCCGCGGTATTGAGTTGTGTTAGCAAAATTACTTTCACTTATATTGAATTTGGCAACAAAATCTTTAATGGTTCTAATACCGCCCCATCCGCCGTCAATTCCAAACAAAGGCATTCCGCCGCCATTGGATGCGTGGAGTAGAAAAGTCATTCCGCCGTATTGCTGAGTATTTTGTCCATCAAATGCAATAGTGAAAACGATTTCTGCGCTTTTATTATTATCGGCTGTAAACAGGTGTTCATAATTAGATTCAAGAGAATAACCGGCAGCAATAACTCTATTGATATAAGTAAGTGCATCGGTATATTTTTCAGTTCCGGTATAAACTTTTGCATTTAAGTATAATTTAGCAAGTAAGAACCATGCTGCTCCTCTATCTGCTCTTGCATATTCATTTTGTCTTGCCGGAACAAGCTCTAGTTCAATTTCTTTCAGTTCTTTTTCGATATAATTAAATAATTCGGGTCTTGTAATTCTCTTTGGGAAGAAAGCGCCGGGTTTATCGGCTTCGGTTACAAACGGAACATTACCAAACATATCAATTGCATGCCAGTATGATAGAGCGCGCAAGAAACGTGCTTCTGCTTTAAATGCTTTAAGGTCGGTTAAGAATGAACCCGAAGCAGAGCCAATTTTTTCATCTGCATTTCTGATAAATTCATTACAGATTGTTATTGTATAGAATATTCTTGAATAGAGAGCGGTTAGGAAGACATCATTAGGCGCCCATGTATGCCAATGAAAATCTTTAATTGTTGCATCATCCCAAGCAATTATAGCTTCATCGGTTGAAAGCTCCTGAAGTCCCCAGTATTGGCGGAGATAATTACCAAAGTTTTCGTCAATTCCGGCAATATCCGGA
>DYHC01000204.1 GCA_020724325.1 Melioribacter roseus | reverse complement strand
CTTAATGCACAATCAATATACGAGCCGGTTGATATTACCAAAGTAAAGTTCGACTTAAAAGAAATGGGAACGATGTGGACTTTTGATGCTGTCCCATTCGACTACTTTGAAAAGAAATACGGTTTTCGTCCAACAGACGAATGGATAGAAGATGTTATGAAATCAGCACTTCAGTTTGGCGGCGGCTGTTCTGCTGCTTTCGTTTCGGAAGAAGGATTAATTATGACAAATCACCATTGTGCTAGAAATATTCTTCTAGAGCTATCTCCCAAAGGTGAGAACTATCTCCGCGACGGATATTATGCTAAAACATTGGAAGAAGAGATTAAAGTATCAAGATTGTATGTTGACCAGCTTGTTAAGATTATTGAAGTAACAGATGAAGTCCTCAAAGCTTTTAAGTCAGGCTCAACCGACGAAGAAAAAATTAAAAATAGAAATTCGAAAATCTCGGAACTAGAAAAAAAATATTCTGATGAAACCGGTTTGGTAGGTAAAGTAATAGAATTATATAAAGGTGGTAAGTACTCATTATATCTGTACAAACGATACAGCGACATCCGTCTTGTAATGGCGCCCGATTTTCAGATTGCAGCAACCGGCTGGGATTGGGATAATTTTACTTACCCGCGATACGAATTAGATTTTATGTTCTTCCGTGCTTATGAAAACGATAAACCGGTAAAGACCAATCATTTCTTCAAGTTTAGCGCTAAAGGCGCAGAAGAAGGTGAACCTATTTTTGTTGTAGGAAGACCGGGAAGTACACAAAGATTATTATCCGTTGCTCAATTAGAATTTTTCCGTGATAAAACGTATAAGTATCAACTCGCTTTGTTAAATGAACTATATAACATTGCATTCGAACTTTTTATGGCTCATCCAGAAAAATTTGACGAAATGTTGAACGGCGTTCTTGGTGTTGGTAATGGCAGAAAATCTTTTGCCGGTCGTTACATGGGACTTAGAGATGAATTGATAATGGCTAAAAAAAGAGATTTTGAAAAAGACCTGATCGAGAAAGTAAATGCAAATCCAGACTTGAAGAAAAAATACGGTAATATATGGAGATCAATAAAAAATACACTTGATGAAACAAGAGATTATTTAGACGAGTATTTGGCTCTTTCGATGGCTCAAAGAGTTAGAACCGCTTATGTAAATGGAGCACAGAATGCAATTCTGTTTGCTAATCAAATGAATTTACCTGAAGATAAAAGAGAAAGTAGATTCCATAAAGATTCTCTAAATACAACCCTTGAAAAACTTTTCCCCGCGAATCTCGACCCTGAAAGAGATGATAAAAACGTAAGAGCAATTGTAAACTTTTTAAATGGAGTTCTTGGTCCAAATCATTTTATAACCAAAGAATTGTTCAATGGTAAATTAGGCGATGAAGCAGTAAAATACTTTTTAAGTGTAACAAGTCTTTCTTCCAAAGAAAAATTTGTTAATTTTCTTATGAAAAGTACTCCCGAAGAAATCCTTAATTCGAAAGATCCAATGATTGCATTAGTTAATTATGCAACAGTAAAGATAGCCGAATTAGACCCTAAATACCGTGAAGCTCAAAATACTTTAGCAGTGTTAAACCAGCTTCTTGGTGAAGTAGTATTTTCAGTTTACGGAAATCAGATTCCGCCCGATGCAACTTCTTCTCTTAGAATCTCTGATGGTGTAATTAAAGGTTACGAGTATAACGGAACAATTGCACCCGGCAAGACAACTTACTTTGGGTTGTGGGATAGATGGTATTCCTTTGGTAAAAAAGCTTATCCGTGGGGATTGCATCCGCGCTGGCAAAAAATTCCCGACGGGTTTGACCTTTCTGTTCCAATTGGATTCGCTTCTACAAATGATATTGTGGGCGGTAACTCAGGCAGCTCAATTATTAATAAGAATAAAGAAGTGGTTGGACTTGTTCATGATGGCAATCTTGAAAGTCTTGCCGGTGACTTCATTTTCCTTGAATCGAATAACAGAACAGTTGCAACAGATTCATGGGGATTGATGGAATCATTAAAATTTGTCTATAAAACCGACCGGCTTGTTAAAGAACTAGAAGAAGGAAAAATCAAATAAAATAATTGTTATAGCACACTGATTTAACAGGTGTAACTTTTTTAACCTTGAAGGTCAAGCAATGCTTGTTATACCTTGACGACCTTCAAGGTTGTCAGACTCTCAAGGTTATCAGACCTTCAGTGTGTAAAGAGCAGAGTAAGAGCATGATCAGGGTTCTTAACCTTGAAGGTCAAGCAATGCTTGTTATACCTTGACGACCTTCAAGGTTTAGGTTCGACTCTTTCGATCCGTAAACTAACAGACGCGATTGAAATAGCAAGCGATATTTTTCAGAAGTTACAATAAATAATATAGCAGACAGGTTTTCAGCTTCTGCAATTTTAAGAATGCCAATATTGTTCTTTGTGTAGAGAGCATTCTTTTTAGCGATCAATTCTAGAAATGAGTACCTGCGGTTTCTACAAGAAAAATATTAATTGCTTCTTTCACGGTATTCAAGTTACAGAAATTCGTATTTGTAATTACAGCTAAAATAGATATTACCTGTTTATATTTTGAAACTTTTTTGATAAAATTTATATTTAGTTGTGTAAAGCATATTAAATGAAGGGACTTAATGGAAAATATTTTACGATCACCATGTACCAACCAATGTTTTGTTCCTTCCGGTATGGATTTGTGTATAGGATGTTATAGAACAATCAATGAAATAATAGAGTGGATAAATCTTACGGAAAATGAAAGAATTGAAATATTAAAAAAAATTGACGAGCGAAAAAAAGAGTATGGAAAAATTAGATAAAGGTTTTATTCAGGTTTATACTGGTAATGGAAAGGGTAAATCAACGGCGGCTATTGGTTTAGCAGTTAGAGCAGCCGGCTTCGGGTTGAAAACGTTTATTATTCAATTCATGAAAGAATATCCCTACAATGAAATTACAGCTTTGCAGAATTTAAAAGATTGGATTGAAGTCGTTCAATGCGGTAAAGATGATTATGTGTATCGTAAGGAACTGCCTCCGGAAGATGAAATTTCAAAAGCCGTTAAAGGTTTAAAAACTGCCAAAGAGAAAATGCTAAGCGGTAAATACGATTTAATAATTCTAGATGAAATCCTTGTTGCCGTCTACTTCAAACTTTTCAAAACAGCGGATGTTCTGGAGTTTATAAATTCTAAACCTGAAAACGTTGAACTGCTTCTAACAGGAAGGTATTGCCCTGAAGAAATTATTGATGCCGCAGACCTTGTTACAGAAATGAAGGAAGTAAAACATTATTATCAGAAAGGTATTTTGGCAAGAAAGGGAATTGAATCCTAAAAAATTTTTTTAATTCTGTGCGCCGGCTCCAGGCGTATAAGACTTTTTTCTCTCGTAAGCAAATTCAACAATCATTTTTAAAGTTGTATCGTAATTATAGCCGGCATAACTTGCCGAGCGCATAAATCCAGCATCTTCAGTTAAATCCGGATTCGGATTAACCTCAAGCACATAAAGCTTATTATCTGCTTTGGAAAGTCTCATATCAACACGTGCGTAGTCACGAACACCCATTGTTTTAAAACAGAGGAGAGCCATTTTTTCTGCTTGTTTATGGAGACGTTTTGGCAAAGAAGCCGGACAGATTGGAATTGTTTTATGATATGCTTCGTGAAGCGGGTCCCACTTTGCCTGAAAGCTTACTATTGGGTGCAGATGATCCGGGAGTTCCGAAAAATCAATTTCGCTAATTGGTAAAACAATCGGATTTTTATCACCAAAAACAGCCACATTTAATTCGCGTCCTAAAATAAATTCTTCTATTAATGCCGGCTGTTTAAACGAAGTAATTACATAATCAACGCGATTTTTTAATCCTTCCAGGTTATTCACAATAGAATTGTTATCAATTCCAACACTTGCATCTTCCCATGCCGGTTTAACAATCAATGGATATCCTAAACCTGTCCGGAAAGATTCCTTCATGTGCTTTATAATTTTGAATCTTGGTGTTTTTATTCCGGCAGCGCGTAAAATTCTTTTTGTAAGTGTTTTATTCTGACAGGTACCAAGTGCCATAGGAGTTGCCCCAGTGTAGGGAATTTTTAAAAGCTCCAGTAACCCTGTAAAATTCATTTCCAGCCTCGGTTGGTCGTTAAATAGCTCTACAAAATTGAATATTACATCCGGCTTATTCTTATCCACATCTCTAAGAAAAAGCTGTAAATCGTCCCTAATGTTTAGTGTATAGACATCATAGCCGGATTTTCTTAAAGAAGCAGCAATTTGCTCAAATTCTTCGGCAGGGTTAAACTCGTGTAAGCTGAAAACCGGCTCAAAGTTGAGGCTGCTTTCTTTCGTTTTTTTGATCTTTTGGGATTTTTTAATAACCGGTTCGTTATAGATTACAGCTATCTTCAATTTTACCATAATTTTTTTACAAAGGTAAACAATTCTGTTTTGCATTTCAAAAGATTTACTATTTTTGCACTCAATCTGATAAGGCAAGTAGTTATGAGTTTTTATCCTCAACCAAACAAATATCAATGTGGACCTTTCGCATTAAAACATGCACTTGTTACCTCTCCACACGGAGCTTAACTGAAAAGTTCTGTTGGCTGCCCTAACTATGGCACTGTTT
>DYHC01000203.1:2452-4651 GCA_020724325.1 Melioribacter roseus | reverse complement strand
TTAAAAGAATGATAATTATTGAGAATATTACATTTGTCATAGATTATTCAAAGTATTGCAATCCGGCTGACATTTGTAAATAACTTTGAATTTTCCAGGCAGTATTTTTTATAATCGAAATTGTTTTTGTAATTACTGATATTTTTAATTTAATCATCTCTCTCTATTTTTTATTTTCTAACATATCTCTAAGTCTATTAATATATGCTTTTTCCCATGCTTTCATAGCAAACCAACCGATAAGAGGCTTGGCAATGATTCGCAGCCATCTTTTATGAATATCAACCTCGTAGATATAGTGAACCTTAGTGCCTCCGTTGACACTTTCCAGCAAAAGCTCTTCGTGTCCCGATGTGCCGAATTTCGGACTCTGATTATCAGAGATAAAACCTTTTTGCGGAATAATTGTGGTTTTCATTTTTACCGGAAAAGTGGTGCCAAAAGATTTTACTTGAGCGTCAATTTCCAAATTATTACCTTTTCTTTTTGTTATAGTGACTTTCTCGGAAACTTTGGGGAAATGTTTTGGCATTTTTTCAAAATCGGTAATGATGTCGAAAACCTTTTGGATAGGAGCTTTAATCATCCATGAATTTTTCAGATATATTTTTTTCATAGCGGTTTGTTTATTTGTTTATTATTCCAAATTTGAGTAAAACAATAATAAGAAAAGGAATATTTCAGCTAACGTTTGCGTGTATGAGAAGTTTCGCCGACTTCCTTTTTTATTATAGAGGAGGCGAAATTTGGGTGAAAAAAAGTGCAACCTTTGAAAATTGTTAACGCACTTTTTCTTGAGCTTCATACACGTTGTTACCGGATGTATTTTTTTATTTTACTACTTTGCAAAATCCTGTATTTTCCCCTAATAGGAGCCCCACATCTCGTGTCTGTCTAAAAGCTGCATTTAAGTATTTTTTATCATCAGGTACAATAGTAATACCACATCCGTATTTCATCAAAATATTTATATCCTGTAGGAAACCGGGTCCGCTGGAATCATTATCTTCAGGTCTAATAATTATCAAAGGATGCTTTTTCTCCTTTTTGCGTTCGACACTGTACAGAAAACTATCAATATCTCCAAAGTGTTCTTGTAGCATCCGGTTAATTTCAGTTGCAGACGTACTTCTGTAATCAAGAATTAGTAATTGATTACAGTCGACACTCTCTAGAGCGGATTTTTCTGCTTCTGAGAGCTCTTCGGCGGGCAGCTCCTTCCTCAATTCTTCTTTGATCCTTTCCACAATAAGATCAATTAACGTTGGATCTTTTACTTCTAAAAGAGAGCTCGCCCCGAATCTTAAATACATTGAAGCATCCACTACTTTTTCAACTCCTTCTTCAGAAAGTAGTTTTTCTAATTTTGGTTCTTTATCCGGCAGTTTTTCTAATTTTGGTCTAAGCTCTGACATATGTATTATATTAAAATAAAAAAATATTTTTGATAACGTTTCGGGCTGATGCGAAGACCGCGTTTAGCGGTTTTGGGTGAGCGTCCTAATTCGCTTTAGCTACCTAAATACTAGCAAAACCGTCGCGAACCGCATAGCCCGAGTTAGCTGAAGTATTCCTTTTCTTTTTTCCTTGATTTTACTGTTAAAATTTTCAAATTTCTTTTTCTTTTCTGTGTGGAGGGCAAGAGGGGAACGAAAGGGGTGAATTGCCCGGAGCATTAAATTCTTTATAATTTATAAAGTTTATTTATTCTTTTTATGACAACTTGACTATTTATTTTATTTCTTTCGTAAAAATTTAATAATTCGTAGTGAAAGGCATTGTGTATCAGCTTCCGTGACAACGAATTGAGTTTTTTAATAAATTCTTGTCTGTCACTTTTGGCAAGTAGTTGATAGATTTTTTCAAAATTCATTGCCCTGGCATTTTTTAAATAGTCATCATCTAAGTAGCAACTTAACAATTTTGTTTTTTTTGAAAAATCGATGTATTTTAAAGCTGGACAAAACAAAGCCTTGTTCAATAATGGCATACCGTTATCTTTGATATTCGCTAAGCCCGATTTGTCCAGCAGAACAAGGTAATGGTCAACGAATTGCTCGACTTTAACTTTATCTTTTCTATCTTTATCGTCCTTTAGTAAATCAAATATTTTAAAAGATCTGTTGACTATTAAATCATCAGTGGTTCTAATCTTAACTTTTTTCTGATTAACTGATAAACCAAGCGAATTGAGTTTTT
>DYHC01000203.1:0-2442 GCA_020724325.1 Melioribacter roseus | reverse complement strand
CTTTACTCCAAGTCAATACTGGCACAGATGGCAAAGAATCAAAATTTGAATTTTTTGAAATTTTAAAAATTAAAATGTGAAGTTTGTTTTTATCTTGCGCAAAAAGAAACTGGTCGTCCGCATATCTTAAGTATTTACAACCATTTTTATTGCATAACTCATAAACAATTTTATCATATGGCTGTAAATAAAAATTTGCGAGAATACGCGAACAATCTCCCATTGCATCTTGGGGTATGCCAACTGTTTGCTTGTTGTATAGGTTTGTGTTTCGGTTCCAGTAATTTAAAAAGTGAAATAACAAACTTACAATATCAGCCTGTTCCTCGTTAACTATTTCTCTTATTTTCATTTCTAAAATATCCAAACGTATTGAATCGTAGTAGTTAGCGATGTCCAGTTCAGCTACGTATTTAAAGCGTTTTGTTTTCGCTGTGGCGTATAACTTAGCATTTAAATCTCCATAAGCCCTCGACCATGCAGCGGGATTAAATGAATATGCGCTAATAGATATACCGTACATTTCAGCAATAAAATCCTCATGGCGATTGAAATGTTTTCGTCTTTTCTCCATTTCATCGTCTTCGTTTTTTCTCATTAAACCACCTAGCGTCCAACCACCAAAAGTATTTTCTACTCGGTTATAGGCGATTTTATCCTCAATTTTTTTAATGCAATAGTAATAAACGCAATAATCCTTCAGAGTAAAAACTGGGATAATTCTGGTGACGCCGTTACCTTTATCTCGATCAATATATACACGAGGAATCGATGGGTAGTATCTCCGTTCTCTGATTTCTCTATATAATATTTCTATAAAAGATTCTTTATTAGGTTTTGTTTTTGGTATATCAAAAAATGATTGCCTCTTCTGAAAAGCGCGCCAAAAATCATAATTGAAATATTGCTTGAATTTTTTAAGATCATCCATATTTAGGTTTTATTGTTACCACGATTTTATTAATACTTGGTTGAGCATTTTTATTCAAGTCATGCTCCCAAAAACGAAACACTTGCCAGTTCTGTTTTCTGTAATGACGATTAACTTCTTTGTCACGTTCTTTGTTTCGTGCAATCTTCTTCTCCCAGAACGTTTTTCTTGTCGCAGGCATCGTCCCATGCTTTTTACATCCATGCCAGAAACACGAATCAACGAAAATTACGGTTTTATATTTTGGTAACACGATGTCCGGCCTGCCAAAATATTTCGTGGAATTTTTTCTATATCGAAAACCTTCTTTCCAAAGCGCTTTTCGGAGCAAGATTTCAATTTTACTGTCTTTGTTTCGGACTTTGGACATGATTTCGCTGCGTTTTTTCCTTGAGAAGATATCGGCCATAACTTACTTTATAAATCGGATCTGCAAATTGAGCTTGATAAACAGCCCACCGTCTTCTTCGTATATTTCTCCGTAGTTATGTCGTGTCGCACTTGGGGATTCAAGTCGGGTATTGTTGAATAAATAGTCTTTAAAAGCTTCTGAGTTGTACAAATGATAACAAACAATTTCGCCGTCCTCTTTTACAATGATAACACCGCCGTGCGCCCTAACGCTTCCGTCCCATGTGCTAGCAGGTACCATGCCCAGAGCAGAACTATTAAGGAGATCCTTGATTTTGTGTGCAAAACGTTCTTGTGGAATTTCATGTGTTAATATCTGTATGCCGCTGTTGTATATGTGTTCTAAAATTTCAGGAAAAGTTTTTCCTTTATCGGAGTAGTATGCAAGTACGACCTCTGCGACCATTTCGGGCATAATCGTGTCAACCATTTGTAGATTGTTTTTAAAGACCGATGAGTCCACGGTGTGAAATTCCAGTGACGCGCCGGTATCGCGTATTGCCGCAAGTCTGTCCCTGATTTTTGCTCTCGTACTAATTGTGTTAATAATCGGGACTTGTTCAATAGCTAAGTTGTTGATTTTATAGGTAAAATTGGTAGCCGCGGATGCATTTAAAAGAGTGGCTGGCGAGCCCAATCTGGATTTAATACTAAAACCCATTTCGTGGTCTCGGCCTATCGTGTGATCATGTATTTCCAATACCAAGTCCTCTTTTCTTGTATTACCGGCATTGAGAGAGTGTACTCCGAAGCGATCAAACAGTTCTTCTGCGATTGGCACGGTAAATGTGTTATCACTATTTTTAATGGAATTGAAAATTTCAACGACTTTCATTTTTAAATCCGCACTATCGACAATCGCAATTTCACCATTCGGTTTTTGCAACTGTACCTTGTCGTTTCCTTGTAATTTGTATTCGGTTATTCCAACGTTTTCTTCACGAATGATTTTAAGAATCGGAAAGAACACCGCTTCAATTTTTTCGAGATTTTGGTTGGCACCAATAATTTTTTTATCAACGAGCAATTTGAAGAAAGTATAAACTTCACTCCATTCGCCTTTATTTCCCGTTAGCATATGTGTTTAATGTTGAAATGAT
>DYHC01000202.1 GCA_020724325.1 Melioribacter roseus | reverse complement strand
AGCTCCGGCAATTTTGTCAATCTCATCAATAAATACAATTCCGGATTCCTGAACACGTTTAATAGCTTCTTTTTGAACAGCTTCCATATCAATTAACTTTTCCGCTTCTTCCTGAGCAATAATTTTACGTGCTTCTTTAATTGCTGTTTTTCTTTTCTTCTTCTTTTTAGGAATCATACTGCTGAACATTTCTTGAAGATTCATGGACATATCATCCATACCAAGCGGGCCAAGAACCTGCATACCGAAAGCTGGAGATGTAATATCGAATTCGATCATCCGGTCATCCAATTCTCCGCTGCGCAATTTTTCCTTCATCCACTCTCTGGTCTTTTCGTTTTGAATTACTTCGTTCTCGCCATTCTCATCTCCAGCAGAAGATTTTTTTATAGGTGGAATAAGTTGATCAAGAATTTTTTCTTCTGCCATTCTTTCGGCTTTCTCCTGAACAGAAGCAGTTTTTTCCGATCGCACCATAGTAATGGCAAGTTCGGTTAAGTCACGAATCATAGATTCAACATCGCGGCCTACATACCCAACCTCGGTATATTTGGAAGCTTCAACTTTAATAAAAGGAGCGCCGGAAAGTTTAGCAAGGCGTCTTGCAATTTCGGTTTTACCAACGCCGGTAGGTCCAATTAGAATAATATTATTGGGCATTATTTCTTCTTTAATTCCCTCTTCAACCTGCTGGCGTCTCCATCTGTTTCTAAGTGCAATAGCAACGGCACGTTTAGCATCGTTTTGCCCGATGATGTATCTGTCTAATTCTTTTACAATTTGTGTAGGTGTTAAATTTTTCATTAGATCGTCGTTATCCATTTTCTTTTTCTTCATTTCGATATCTCTTCAACTGTTATTTTATGGTTGGTATAGATACAAATTTCTGCGGCAGTATTAAGAGCTTCTTCAACAATTTCTTTTGCAGAAAGTCTGCTGTATTTTTTTAGCATCTTTGCGGCAGCAAGCGCATACATTCCGCCGCTGCCAATAGCAACAATATTATCTTCGGGTTCTATTACATCGCCTGTTCCCGAAACAATAAAAGCTTTTTCTTCGGAAATAATTGCGAGCATCGCTTCAAGGCGGCGCAAATACTTATCTGTCCTCCAATCTTTAGCAAGTTCAACAACTGCCCGGGACACATTTCCGTTGTACTGCTCAAGTTTTTCTTCAAAGCGCTGCAGAAGAGTAAACGCATCGGCTGTTGAACCTGCAAATCCGCACAAAATTTTTCCATTATGTAATTTTCTTATTTTCATAGAGTTATGTTTCATTACGGTATTACCAAGGGTTACCTGACCATCGCCTCCTAATGCTGCTTTGCCGTCTTTAATAATTCCCACAATTGTTGTTGATCTGATCTTCATTTTTTCTCCTGTCAAAAAACTGTTGATGAATTATCCATAAACTGCTATTTAATAAAAGGTATAATTCTTGGTACTGATCTTTGATATTCTAAATAATCATTTCCGAAAATCTCAATTAGTTTCTTCTCTTTAAAAATAGAGCCGATATAAAAATATGCCGCTATACAAATAAACATTACAAAGTAAAACAGATCCATTGTTGGTCTTAAACCAAGAAACAGAATTAAGAACAAATAAACCGGATGTCTTACCAATTTGAACGCACCGGTATTTCTAAAAACCTGTTGTTCATCCAGGTCTTCCGCGCTATAATTTCCTTCCAGGTATTTTTTTATTTGAGAGATTCCTGCAAATACTAGAAGGTTAGTTCCTCTCACTGCCCAGATTAAACCGATAAATGATAAAATCTGGAGTGCAAATGTAATAATATCGAACGGATAATGTAAGTCATATACAATTAGATCCGGCTTTGGTGAAACAAGGTAAAAAAAAGCAAAAGAAAGTATTGAAGATAAATTATAGAACAGGCGATAGAAGGCAATCTTGTCGCCCATTTTTTCTACAAAACCTTTTTTAATCTTTACCGAAGCAAGCCATGTATGCGAAACTGCAAAAAAGGAGAATAAGAATATTATAATAAGAATATCAATAATAATCATAACTGCTTTCGCAGACGTGCAACCGGAATCATAAGTTGTTCTCTGTATTTAGCAACAGTACGTCTCGCAATGTGAATTCCTTTTTCCTGAAGAATGCTGGCAATCTTATCGTCACTATAAGGATTTTTCTTTGGCTCTATATCGCAGATTTCCTTAATAAGCTCTTTGATATGCTTATTGGAAATTTCATCACCGCTATCTGTAGAAAGCCCTTCGCTGAAGAAATATTTCAGCTCGTGAATACCCTGAGGACTCTGCACATATTTACCATTTACTACTCTGCTTATAGTAGAGATATCCATGCCTATTTCGTCGGCAATGTCTTTATAAATCATCGGTTTAAGAAATTTGGGACCGCTTTCAAAGAATTGATACTGTTTTTCGAGAATCGATCTCATTATTTTCATTAGAGTATGTCGTCTCTGCTGAAGCGATGCAATAAACCATTTAGCCGATTCAAATTTTTCTCTAAGAAATTTATGTGTTACTTTTTCGCGCTCAGAAATTTTCCGTTTGCGCTTGTTTGTATCTATCATCTCAAGATAAGTTTTGCTAATTGTTACCGAAGGGACGCTTCTGTCATTAAGCGTAACAATGTAATTGTCTTCAACTTTCTCAATAATAAAATCCGGTGTAACCTGGTTCTTCTCTTCAGAATCGATATTTCCTTCACCCGGTTTGGGATTCAGCTTCTGAATAATATCTAATGTTGTACGGAGAGTTTCTCTTGAGAGATCCATTAACTTCTGAATATTATCGTAACGTTTGTTAATAAAATCTTCCCAATGTTCTGATAAAACTTTTTCTGCCAGGTAAGAGTAATAAGGATCGAACGAAGAATTTTTTATTTGAATAAGCAAACACTCCTGCAGACTTCTCGAACCAATACCGACGGGTTCAAATGTTTGAATAAGCCCAAGGATATTCTCTGCTTTAGTTAGGGAAATTTGGGTTCCTTCAAACATATTTACTTCGTTTAGTAGTTTTTCTAGATCGGCTTTGAAATATCCATCGCGGTCTAGACTTCCGATAATATTTTCTCCAAGTATCATCTGGTCATCGCTTAAATCGAGCATATGAAGTTGGTCAATCAGATTGTCGCGCAAGGATTTTCTTTGCGGTGCTATTGGATGAACTTTTTCTTCATCCTGGCTGCGGTTTATTCTTTCAAACTCATAATCTATTTCTGCTTCGTTCATAAAATCTTCAAGATCAAATTCATCATCTTTGCTGTTATAGCTTTCATCTTCGTCGTCTGTTACTGATTCGCTTTCTCCTTCTTCAGAATTTTCTTCCAATTGTTCAAGCGAAGGATCCTCTTCCAAACTTTCTTCAAGGATCGGATTCAGCTCAAGTTCTGTCTTAATCCTTTGTTCCAATGCAAGCGTATTCAACTGCAGTAGTTTCTGATACTGAATTTGTTGAGGTGACAATTTCTGCTGTAAAGTTAATCGCTGTTGAAGTGATAACATATTTACCTTATTACCGAGTCTTTTAGTTTTGAAAACCATTCTCTGCCGTAGAGTCGTTCCAGCGCATCACGGCAAAAATCTATTACCGTTGTTCCTTTTTTAATCCCTTTAAGAAGAGCAGGACTGCATTCATCGTATTTTTCGAAGCGGATAACGTCGCCTCCGAACTTATTAATTCTGATCGGGAAGAGGTGACACGAAATAGGTTTTACAAAATCAACTTTCCCGTCGCAAAACGCTTTTTCAATTCCGCACTTTGCAATTTCGTTTTCGAAAACAACAAACACACAAGCTCTATTGTTCAAACTTCTTGTCATAAATTGGTCGAAACGATTTATCCAGAAACCATTTTTGTTAATTTCATTAACATGTTCACCGGGTAAATACTCTTTAACTACGGGCAATATTCTATCTATAATTTCGATTTCTTCTTGTGTAATAGGCGCTCCGAACTCACTTTCCATTGTGCAGCAAGCACCTTTGCATTTTTCAAGATCGCAGCTAAATTTAAGCTCCATTAACTCGGTGTTAATCATTACAGCATCAATCTCTAAAAATTCTGCCTCCATCAGTATCCTTAATGAAATTACGTATATATTCTGGAATAATTTTTGTTAAAAATACAAATTTTTGTCCTTCTAAAAAAAGGTGCTGTTAATTAGGAGATTCTGCCGCGAATAAATAATTTTAAATTGGTCATTAAAAATGAAGCTGGATAAATGAACTTTTACGGTAAAACAATTCTTATTACAGGAGCTTCTTCGGGAATAGGAAAAGCAATGGCTAAAAAATTAGCCGGAGAAAATCTAAATCTAATCCTTGTTGCAAGAAGAATAAATTTGCTAGAAGAGATTAAAAGCGAAACTGCCGGAAGGAAATGCGAACTTTTATTATTACAATGCGATGTTTCGAAAAAAAATGATGTTGCCGCTGCATTTAAAACAATTAAAAATAATTTCCGGCAGGTTGACTTAGCAATTCTTAATGCAGCCGTCACTCATAACATGAATGTTCTCAATTACAATTCAGATTTTGCCGAAAAAATTTACGGGACAAACTTATTCGGTATTATTTATTGGATTGAACAACTTCTTCCGGATTTTATTGAACAGGGAAACGGAATTATTGCCGGAGTATCCAGTATGGCAGACAAC
>DYHC01000201.1:2145-4712 GCA_020724325.1 Melioribacter roseus | reverse complement strand
TCAAAAAAATTTGCAGAGTTTGAAGGACGCACTCGATCAATTCCAGGAAAGTTTAAGAATCTCCAATTTGCTTTATTCTCAAGGAATGAGCAATCAACTTGATGTATTAAATGCCCAGCTCCTTTACACAAAAAGTAAAACCGATTATCTGCAAGGTATTTTTAATTATAATGTTAATCAGCTTTCGCTTCTTAAATCGGTTGGTTTATTAGATAAAATATGGAAATAATTTCAGAGGATAAAATGAATAAAAAAATATTAATTACAATTGCACTCGCGTTATCTTTGATGGCTGCATGTTCACAGAGCGAAAATGAAAATTTGGAGAAAATTGTTCCAGTAAAAATTTATAAAGTGAAGTCGGAATCAATTTCCCAGTATATAAGAACTACTGGATTAGTAAAAGCAGAAGATGATGTAATTCTCTTAAGTAAGATTCCGGAAAGAGTGGAAAAAATTTATGTTAAACCTGGGATGAAAGTTGCCAAGAACCAGGTTCTGGCAGAGCAGAAAAATGATATTTATAAACAGGGGATGGAGATTGCTAACTCGGCACTTCGAACCTCAGAAGTTAACTCAAAGGTTACGCTTCAGGATTTTGAAAGGATGAGCAAGCTCTATGCAGAAAAAGCGATCAGCCAGCAGCAGTTCGATCAGATAAAACTTGCAAAGGAAACAGCTTTGCAGGGATTTAATCAGGCAAAATCGGCTTTTGAACAGGCTAAAGAACAGTTTGATAACAGCTTTATTAAAGCACCTTTCGATGGAATTATTGCGGCTGTTTATGTTGAAGAAAATCAAACAATTAATATTGGTCAGCCGGTTTTCCAGATCTTATCACCATCTAAAATGAAATCGAAAGTGAATTTAACAGGAACCGATATTCAGCATGTGAAGGTAGGACAAAAAGTTGCGATTAAATTTCCAACTATAAGAGAAGAAACATTTAACGGCATTGTTGATAAAATAAACAGCTCAATAGACCGGTTGTCAAAGTCCGTTGAAGTGGAAATTGTACTTTTGTCATCCGACAGCCGTATAAAATCGGGTCTCTTTGGTGAATTTCTTATAGAGATAAAACAGGTGAGTGATTGTATTGTCATTCCGGAAAATGCACTTCTTCCGCAGACAGAAATAAAGATAGACAAAGAAACCGGGCTGCAGAACATTTTTAAGAAATTTTATCTTTTTGTTCTTGAAAACAGAAGGGCAAAATTGAAAGAAGTAAAAACCGGAATTGCTAACAACGGACAGATAGAAATTATTTCTGGTTTAAGTTTGGGCGATTCTATTATTGTGATTGGGCAGAACATAGTTAAGCAAGATCAAAAAGTTAATGTAATTGAATAAGGAATTTTTAAGAAAATGCTACTAACAAAATTTTCATTAAGACGGCAGATAACACTCGTAATGATTTACGGTGTAATTCTCTTTTTCAGCTTCTTTTCATTTTCGCAATTAAAGATTGATTTCTTTCCGGATATAACATTCCCGTTTGCAGGAGTAATAACTTCTTACTCAGGTGTAGGTTCTGAAGATATAGAAAATCTTATAACAAGACCTATAGAAGAAGCTGTATCCTCGGTAAAGAATATAGAAAAAGTAAATTCGCAATCTTTCAAAGGGTCTTCTACTGTATTTCTTGAGTTCAAATACGGTACTAATATGGATAAAGCAGAAAACGATATCCGTAAAAATCTTGATTACATAAAAGGTTATTTACCTAAAGATGCAAGCAGACCTTTAGTATTCGTTTTCGACCCGAGTATGATGCCAATAAGCTATCTAACATTAAGTTCGCCGTATCTTGGACCGGCTGAATTAAGAAAATTATCTGAAGAAAAAATTGAACCGCTAATGGAAAGGGTAGACGGAGTTGCATCTGTTCAAACTATGGGCGGGCAGCAAAGGCAGATTAATGTTAATATAAATCCGGTTCTGCTCTCATCTTACGATCTGTCCCCAAATGATGTTATGCAAGCCGTACAATTTGGAAGCGGACTTCAACCGGCTGGTTCAATTGAAACATTAAATAAAAATTACAATCTGCGGATTATTAGTGAGTATCATTCATTAGACCAGATACGCAATACAATTCTTACTTTTAAAAACAGCGTGCCGGTTTTTGTAAAAGACGTTGCAGAAGTAATTGACGGATTTAAGGAAAATACTAACGAAGTACGTGCTGATTACGGCGAAGGAATTATGCTGATTATTATGAAGCAATCCGATGCTAATACAATCCTTACCTCCAGAAAAGTTAAGGAAGCTATACCGGATATTATTTCCAGACTTCCTCAAGGCACAAAGATCAGTATTGTGTGGGATCAATCCGAGTTTATTCTTAAATCAATTAACAATCTGAAAAACACTGCTTTAATTGCATTTGCTATGGCATTCGTAGTAATCTACTTCTTCCTTAGAAATTTTAGAGGTAGTTTAATTATGGGAATTTCAATTCCCGTTTCTGTTATTGCTACATTTGCTGTTATGTATGCTGCCAACCTTACGTTAAATATTATATCGATGGCAGGACTTGCCCTTGCAATTGGCATACTGGTAGATAA
>DYHC01000201.1:0-2135 GCA_020724325.1 Melioribacter roseus | reverse complement strand
TAGTTGTACTGGAAAATATTCATCGTCACCGCGAAATGGATAAAAACCGTTTCGATGCCGCAGAGAACGGAACTTCGGAAGTAGGATTGGCAATTACTGTTTCCACACTTACAACAATAAGCGTTTTTCTGCCTGTGCTCTTTGTTCCTAATATTACCGGACAACTCTTCAAAGATATGGTCCTTACTATTACATTCAGTCTTCTTGTTTCGTTAATTGTTGCAATTCCTCTTGTTCCATTGATGTCTGCAAAGATTCTGAAAATTGAACAGTACAACCCGGCTAATAAAATTTCGCGGTTAAAAAATAGAATAGGTGATTGGTTAAATGTGATGACTGAGAAATATTCCCGTCTGCTTCACTGGTCAATCAGCCATAAAAAATCTGTTTTGATTACCGTATTTGTGATGTTTGTCCTTTCTATTGGTCTGGCAACGATGTTAGGTGGGGAGTTTTTACCTAAGTCGGACCAAGGTTTAATAAACGTTATACTTGAGTCTCCTTCCGGAACACCTATTGAACAATCAAGGATCTATGCTTATAAAATAGAAGAGATAGTAAAGGAAGAAATAGATAAAGATGATTTTGAATCGCTTTCAATTTTTTATGGCGAAAGAGAAGGCTTTGGAGCATTCGGAACTTCGCCAAGCACACTAGAAATATTTATTAAACTTTCTTCGATGGATAAACGAAAACATTCTCAATTTGTTTTACAAGATAGATTAAGAGAGAGGTTTGATAAACTACCCGGGGTTACTTATACATTTCAAGAAGGTGGAGCATTTACTACAGAGAAAGATATTGAAGTTAAGATAATTGGTTTTGATGTTGAAGGCGCTAGAGCAATTGCTAATGAACTTAAATCGAAAATGGAAAGAGTTAAAGGTCTTGTAGATATTTCTCTTAATGCAAAAGAAACAACACCTGAGTTACAGGTTCATCTTAATAAAGATTTACTCAATCATTATAATCTTTCTACAGTTCAGGTTGCCGGCAATATTTCTACTGCAATTCAGGGACGTGTTGCTTCGCAGTATAGAGAAAAAGGTGATGAGTATAATGTATATGTAAGGTATTCAAAAGAGTTTAGGAATAAGAAAGAATTGCTTGAGCAGGTTGAACTATCTTTACCAACAGGAGGAAGAATAAAACTAAAAGATGTAGCAGAGATTAAGGAAGAACAATCGAGTCCTACTATTTTCAGAGAAAACCAGAGCAGATTTGTATCAATTGGGTGCGGACTTTCTGGAATCGATTTAACTGCTGCAGTAAAAGAGATTAAGGGAATAATAGCCGATACACCGATTCCATCAGAGTATCAGGTAATAATAGGTGGAACGGCTGAAGATCAGCAGGAAGCATTTTTCTATCTTGCATTAGCATTTATAGCCGCAATTATTTTGGTGTATATGATTATGGCATCGCAGTTTGAATCTTTGATCGATCCTTTTATTATCATGTTTACAGTTCCTTTATCAATTATCGGTGTCTTTATCTTTCTTGCAATTACTGGTACTTCATTCAGCGTAATGGCTCTTGTGGGTTTTGTTATGCTTGTTGGTATCGCGGTTAATAACGGAATTGTTTTGGTTGATTTTATGAATCAGCAGAGAAAGAAAGGTATGGAATTAATTGAAGCTGTTGAATATAGTTGCAGAGCAAGAATAAGACCTGTTCTAATGACAGCTCTTACAACTATTCTTGGAATGATTCCGCTTGCCGTAGAAATGGGAGAAGGAGCGGAAACGTGGTCGCCGTTGGCTAGAGCGGTAATTGGAGGTCTTACAACAACGACTGCATTAACTTTAATTGTAATTCCTATTCTCTATATAAAATTTGAACAGACAAGCGAAAGGGTAAAAAAATATTTTAGAGAAAGAAGGAATAGAAAGAAGTAACAGAGATTATCTGAATATTCAATGAAGAACCTGACATTAGAGTACAATCTCTTGTCAGGTTTTTTTATGATTGAGATTTTTTATAATCCACCCTTCGAGACCGCCGCACACAATTAGTTCCTGTGCTGCTGTTCCAACTGGGTCTATCGTGTATTCTTTTTGAAGAGTAGTAATTATTGATTTTTAAAAATCAATTGCAACATAAATTCCTGTCCTAACACTAAGTTGAATTGTTCC
>DYHC01000200.1:178-4720 GCA_020724325.1 Melioribacter roseus | reverse complement strand
GACAAATAACTGCCGCCCTAATTTAGTTGGGGAACAGAATTCGGCTTACAGACACAGAATCATCACTTGTCTCTTCCATAAATTGAAATATGGCAAATAACCGATGGAAGCTTAAAGAAGCGCCGGATCAAAAATTAGTTTTAGCATTATCCGATAGCTTAAACATTTCACATGCCCTGGCTTCGATTTTAATCCAGAGAAATATTAATAATTTCTTTGAAGCCAAATCCTTCTTCAGACCGTCCCGCACTTCCATACACGACCCTTTCCTTATGGATGGAATGCATCAGGCATCAATTAGAGTAATAAATGCATTAACCAATAACGAAAAAATTTATATTTACGGCGATTACGATGTTGACGGAACGTGTTCTGCAGCATTGATGTATCTCTTCTTAAAAGAACTTGGTGCAAATGTAGAGACTTATATTCCAAATCGATTGACCGAAGGGTATGGAATGTCTATACAGAGTATAGATTATATCAACGAGCAGAACACCGATCTTATAATATCTGTCGATTGTGGAATAACGGCAGTAGAAGAAATTGATCATGCCAACAAACTTGGAATTGATGTAATAGTCTGCGATCATCATCAGCCGAAAGAGGAACTTCCAGAAGCTTATGCAATTTTAGATCCTATAAAACCCGGCTGTAATTATCCGTTCAAACATCTTTCCGGCGCCGGTGTTGCATTCAAACTTGCATCTGCAGTTGGAGATAGAATCGGTAAGAAGAATATGGCGTTTAAGTATTTGGACCTTGTTGCTCTTGCCGGTGCTGCAGATATTGTTCCTCTTATTGACGAAAACCGTGTTCTGGTAAAAGAAGGGTTGGAGCTTATAAACTCAAATCCGCGTCCAGGTATTGAAGCGTTGATTAAATCTGCACGAATGGAACCGGGTAATTTAACCGCTGGACAAATCGTATTTACAATAGCGCCGCGTGTTAATGCAGTTGGACGGCTTGGAGACGCAAACCGTGCAGTAGAATTATTTACAACGAATGATCCGCAAAAAGCAATTGAGCTGGCACAAGTTCTTGAAGATGAAAATTCTAAACGCCGTACAATTGATGAAGCAACATTCTCACATGCAATAGACCTTGTTGAAACAGCAATAAATCTCGATACCGAATTGGGAATTGTCCTGCATGATAACTGCTGGCATCCGGGCGTTATCGGAATTGTTGCTTCTCGCCTGGTAGAAAAATTCCATAAACCGACCGTAATGCTAACAACAATTGACGGTGTTGCAAAAGGTTCTGCCAGAAGTATTCCGGGGTTTAATATTTACGAGGCACTACAACGGTGCGAAGATTTGCTGCTTCAATTTGGCGGACATGAAGCAGCTGCAGGGCTCGCGGTTGAAATTGAAAAGATAGACGAATTCAGAATTAGGTTTAATTCTATTCTTAAATCTAATATGAAAGAGAGCGATTTACTTCCGGATATTCATATAGACGCTAAACTTGCGTTCTCTGAAATTTCCCCTAAGTTTATTAGAATCCTCGATCAGTTCGCACCATTCGGTCCGGGCAACATGCGTCCCGTATTCATGAGTGAAAATGTTTCTTTGGTTTATCCTCCAAGAATTGTTGGATCCAATCATATTGTCACTTGCTTTAAACAAAATGGCAACGACAAAGTCTTTGATGCAATTGGATTTAACCTTGGAAGCTTTGCCGGTCGTATTGATAAAGAAAGAAACCTGGTTGATATTGTCTACACTATTGAGTCTATTAATAAAGACGGAAAATCGTTTCCTCAAATACGGTTGAAAGATATTCAGATAAAGGAAATTTAGAATCATAAACCGGGAGAATTATTATGTCCGGACATTCCAAATGGGCAACTATCAGACGAAAGAAGGGGTCCCTCGATGCTAAACGTGGAAAGATATTTACAAGGTTAATAAGAGAAATTAATATAGCGGCACGACAGGGCGGCGGCGATCCTGATGGCAACCCGCGGCTTCGGCTTGCAATTGATAATGCCAAATCTGCTAATATGCCGGCTGATAATATTGAACGTGCAATTAAGAAAGCAACCGGAGAACTTGAAGGTTCCCAAATAAATGAATTAACTTACGAGGGATACGGACCGGGCGGGGCAGCTCTTTTAATTGAAGTTGCTACTGATAATAAAAACCGGACTGTTGCAGAGATTCGGCACATTTTCAGTAAAGGAAACGGAAATATGGGCGAATCCGGATCCGTTGCATGGATGTTTGAACACAAAGGTGTTATTACTGTTAAGAGAGATAGAAAAACTGAAGATGAATTGATGGAAATTATTATTGATGCCGGCGCCGAGGATTTACAAACAGAAGAAGAATTTTTTATTGTTACTGCTTCATTGGAATTATTCGAACTGATAAGAAAATTGCTGCTAAATAAAAAGTTTAGTATTGAAAATGCATCTTTACAATGGACGGCTAAGAATCATCTCGCTTTGAGTGGAGATAATGCCGAAAAGATGATTAAACTTATTGAAGCTCTTGAAGAATGCGATGATGTGCAAAATGTTTATACCAATGCAGATTTTGTAGATTGATTATGAGAATAATTGGAGTTGACCCCGGTACACTTTATACTGGTTATGGCATTGTAGAATTTAACAGGATTGAATTAACTCATGTTGCTTCCGGCGTAATTAAAATACCATCTACAAAAGAATTTGCACCCCGGCTTAGAATTATCTACGATCAACTAGATCTCTTGATTAAAAAATTTCGTCCGGAAGAGTTCGCTTTAGAAACATCATTTTACGGCAAAAACGTCCAATCGGCATTAAAGATCGGTTATGCACGCGGCGTATCTCTTCTCGCGGCAATTCACAACAATTTAGAAATAAAAGAATACTCACCAAGAGAAATTAAAAAGGCAATTGTTGGCAACGGCGCAGCATCTAAAGAACAAGTACTTTACATGATTAGGAAACTTCTATTTATTAGAAAAACAAAAATTAAATTTGATGAGACCGACGCACTTGCTGTAGCTATTTGTCACTCATTTAAAATTACTGCTCCAACAAAAAGGAGCAGAAACTGGAAAGAGTTTGTTGAATCCAATCCAGAAAAAATAATTAGATAACTATTAGGGTTCTCTTATATGATCGGATATTTAAGCGGTAAAATAGTTTCTAAAAAACCTACCAAAATTATTATTGATGTTGGCGGTGTTGGATATCTTGTAAATATTTCAATCAGTACATTTGAAAAAATTACCGAACAGCAGGAGGTTTCTCTTTATACTTATCTAAGTGTAAAAGAAGACGCATTAGATCTTTACGGCTTTTATTCAATTGCAGAAAAGGAGATGTTCGAATTATTAATAAGTGTAAGCGGAATTGGTCCTAAAACAGCGCAGAGTATTTTATCCGGAATTAAGATAGAGGATTTGAAAGAAGCATTAAAGACAGGAAATATTTCGCGTATAATTTCAGTGCCGGGAATAGGCAGAAAAACCGCAGAACGGATGATGGTTGAATTACGCGATAAGGTTGAATCGATTGCTGAAAGCGCGGATAGAGTTTCTTCCGGCACTTCTAATATTAGAAATGACGCTGTTGCGGCTCTTGTTAATCTGGGTTATAATCAAAAAATTGCTGACCGCGCCGTACGTGCTGTAACCGAAAAAATTCCGGTTATTTCAATTGAAGACCTGGTTAAAGAAGCGTTGTCTGTGCTCAATAGTTAGAGTTCGTTTGTCTTCGGCGGGCTCAGAAGGACTCAGAGACAGGCTAAGACTGACTTAGAGACGGGCTAAGACTGGCTTCATTATTCTTGTGATACAATCTCTTATTTTTAAACCGATGGATAGTTGTTACTCACACTTCTATCACGCCCGTTTATATCTATTTATTTGAGTAGAATCATCTTTTTTACTGAATGGTGCTTGCCGGATGTAAATGGATTTGCTCCGCTCACCACAAGTTGATAAAAATATATTCCGCTAGCCAAATTGCAGCGCATATTTGTAATCTGTGCCGCATTTAACCGCACTGCATATTGACCGGCAAGCTGGTGTTCATTCACAAGTGTTGCTGCTTCTCTTCCAAGAATATCATAAACTTTTAACGTAACAAATCCTTCTTGAGGGAGTTGATATTTTATTGTCGTCTCCGGGTTAAACGGGTTCGGGTAATTTTGTTCGAGGACATATTCAAACGGTAGTTCGTAACCTATCAGAATTTCTTTCTGCTGATATGTTCCTTCGCTGCCGGTTATCATAAATTTCAACGTATCCGTTTTAGTCACATCGTTCGTTATGTTTACATCGAAATCAAATTCTGCTTCTTTGGAATTACTTCTTGCTATCTTTTCTATCGCTTCTTCCAACGAACGAAAGTTGAACGATGAAGATTGATTTGCCAATTTCACTTTTACGTTTGTCAATTCTTTTTCTGTCGATTCATTCTCTACCGTCAATATTATTCTATTTCCTTTGCTGCCCGGCGTTACTTTGTAGATCGTTTGGGCAAGTCCAATGCTTGCCGCAAACAGTATCATTATTATTGTTTTCATTTTTACTTCTCCCGTT
>DYHC01000200.1:0-168 GCA_020724325.1 Melioribacter roseus | reverse complement strand
AACAACGTTACAATGTTTCTTGATTATTTTATCGAGGTTGGCGATAGTTTGAGAGCGAGCAGGAAGTAAAAAGAATTGCTGCTCTACTTGGCAATGCATTATTACTGCAATATTTTTATTTGCTCTGATTAAAAACCCGACTACGTCGGACAAGTCTGAGCTACTACA
>DYHC01000199.1 GCA_020724325.1 Melioribacter roseus | reverse complement strand
TTTTGATTCTGTTTTTCCGAATCTGCCATAAATAATCTTTCAAATCTATTAAACATTTTTTTCGTAAGTCTCCATTATTCGCTTAATACATAAATAGAGCTTAGATTTCGATACTTTTGTGCGTAATCTAAGCCGTATCCTATTACAAATTTGTTAGGAATTTTGAAGCCAATATAATCAATTTTGACTTCATATTTTAAACTGTCCGGTTTTAGCAGCAGCGTTACAACTTTCATACTTGCCGGATTATGCGCTTGAATCATCTCTTCTACATATTTAATTGATAAACCTGAATCGATTATATCCTCAACAATTATTAAATGCCGGTCGGTTATATCTGCATTAAGGTCTTTTACAAGTTTAACTCTGCCCGATGAAATTTTTTCATCACCATAACTCGAAAGCTTAAAAAAATCGAGCTCGCAATTGATGCTTATATTTTTCATTAGGTCGGACATAAACATAAAAGAACCATTAAGTATTCCTATAAAAATGGGTAGTTTAGTTTTGTATTCTTCAGAGATCTCCCTGCCCAGCTCAGCAATTCTTTTCTGAATGATTTCTTCTGATAACAATGGAACAAATTTTTCTGTTCCAACAATTATTACTTCTTTATCTGGCAATTTCATTTTACCCACAGTTTATAAATTTTTATAGTTTGTGAATTAATTTTGAACCGATCGTCAATTCTTAAACCAACAACCCAAACAATGTTGTTCCCGTTTGTTAATACAAGTTGATTCTTCTTGTCGGATGAACTTACCTTTGAATCAGTTAAAAAATCAGAGACCTTCTTAAAATTTTTCATCCCGAGTGGAATTAGGCGATCGCCGCTTTTCCACCTACGCAATATAAACATACCATTTAACTTGCTGCCATCCACAAATTCAATGTTTCTATTTTTATTCAGCAATAATTTTGTTCTATTTATTTTTTCAATGCCTATTTTTTTGTCAAATAGTTTTGCTGTGGAACCTGCCGATATTTTTACAGCAGATTCACTGTTAAGACTAGAGGGTTGTTCAATTAATATAAATCCTTTTTCTTTCATTGTTTTTAAGTCCCCGCCAAGCTGAGCAGATTTTCCTTTTTGTTGATGAGCAAGACGGGATAATTTTTCAAAACAGCTAAAGTCAAACTCAAGATTAAAATAGCTCTTAAATACTTTTCTCAATAGGTCCCCGGCAAATGCTAAGTCAAAATCTTCGAACAGTCTTATATCAATTCTGAGTTTGTTATCCTTAAAGTCGAAATACCGTATCGATTTTTTTTCTAATTCCTTTCTTAATGACTGCAACGCGCTTTCCAGAATTTTTGAGGAGCGGAACACCGCAGAATCAATAGAAGGATTAATATTACTTTTAAGCAGCGGAATCACTTTATTACGCAAGTAGTTTCTTTTATAGTCTGATTTAAGATTTGAGGAATCGACCCTGAAAGGAATTTTATTTTTCTCCAGAAAATCCATTATTTCTTTTTTAGATAAACAAAGTAACGGTCTAATAATATTGCCACGCACAATAGGAATGCCTGTAAATCCGTTTAATCCGCTTCCTGAAACGATATTCAACAAAACTGTTTCTGTATTGTCGCTTTGATTATGTGCCGTTACAATTTTATTACATTTCAGTTCTTTGCTAAGTGAATCTAAATAAGTATAGCGCAGAGTTCTTGCAGCTTCTTCAGTAGACATTTTATTTCTATTAGCAAAACTTTTTACGTCAATTTTTCTTGAGTGAATCGGAATTTTATACTTAGAGCAGAATTCAAGTGCAAATATTTCGTCTTTATCAGATTCTTTACCGCGGAGAAGATGATTAAAATGAACTGCTTGGATGTCTATTTTATATTTCTGCCTAAATTTGTTAAAAAAGTATAGAGCAAAAACGGAATCGGGTCCGCCGCTGAAAGCAACCAGCAATTTATCTCCGGATTTAATCAACTGATGCCGGGAAATAAACTCAATAATTTTCTGTTCGGTCTTTTTCATAAAATAAATTTTACCGTCGAATCAACCTTACTAACAAATCATCCCCTATCTTATCATAATCTTTTATATAATATTTTAATGCCTTTGATAAGGACTTTACATTAAACCCGTTAGTAAGCGAATAACCTTTACCAAGGATTTTTGGACCAAAGAAAATCAGAATTTCATCTTCAAGTTTTTCATTAATAAAACTGGAAAAGATTTTTCCTCCACCTTCAACAAGCACAGAAGTAATATTTTTTTCGCCAAGTTTTTTTAGAATGGCTGTAAGATCAAGATCCTTATTACTTTTTTGCGGTGCAAATATTAAATCAACACCATTCATTTCGAATTTTGCTAATTTCTTTTTTCTTTTTCTATTGCTTTTAGATGTAACAACAATCAGATTCTTATCATAGTTCTTTTGAATAAGATCCGAATGTAAACTTAGCTTCAGATCCGAATCGAGTATTATCCGTTTAGGATTTCTTCCTTCAACCAATCTTACAGTAAGCTGAGGATTATCCTTCTTAACAGTGTTGTAACCGATAAGCACGGCGTCGTGCACACTTCGTAGTTGATGACTCATACTTCTCGATTCAACAGAAGAAATCCATTTAGAGTTACCGGAGTTATCTGCAATTTTACCATCAATTGTTGCTGCCATTTTTAGAGTAATAAACGGCATTGAAGAGATTGTATGCTTAAAATAAAACCTGTTTAGCTCGTAGCACTCTTTTTCCAACAATCCGGTTATTACTTCAATTCCGGCTTTCTTCAGTTTCTTTACAGAATTACCGCCGAAGAACCTATTACAATTGACCGCACCTATTACAACTTTACCAGGTTTAGCATCTATTATCCGGTCCAGGGAATCAAACTCCTTTTGTGAACAAGAACATGGTTCCAGATTAGTATATAGTGTTGAACCTTCGGTATTTTCTTTAGCTCCTTCAATTGCTATAATTTCCGGGCTTATTTCATCTGGAGAGTTACGGTATGATGCACCTATAATTTTATCATTTTTGACAAGCAGCGAACCTACAAGAGGTTTAGGACTTACTTTACCTTTCCCTTTTTTTGCAAGTTCTATTGCAATCTGTATGTATGATTCATCTAACAAAATTATTCTAAGTCTATCACTTCAAAATTAATTGTGCCGGCTGGTACCTTTGCCTGAACTTTTTGACCAACCTTTGTTCCCATTAATGCCTGTCCTACGGGAGAAGAAATAGAAATTTTCCCCTTTTCAAGATCTGCTTCTTCGGGAGAAACGAGAGTATATTTAAATATTTTTGAATTACCAAGATTTTTTACAGTAACGGTAGAAAGAATATGTGCTTGATCCTTAGACATATTAGAAGTATCTATAACGCGTGCACGTGAAAGAAGCCCTTCTAGTTTGCTGATTTTTAATTCTAATAAACCTTGTTCTTCTTTTGCCGCATCGTATTCTGCATTTTCAGATAGATCGCCATAAGAACGTGCCTCGGCAATTCTTTCAGCCATAGATTTCCGCCCGTTTGTCTTTAAATCAGTAAGTTCTTTCTCCATTTCTCGAATTCGTTCTCTACTTAGATATACGAAATTTGTCACTGATTTAACTCCTTTTACTGGTGATAAAAAAAAATTGCCACCGTCAGGTAAACGTCTGACAATGGCGCTGAAAAAATAAGAAGTTTATGTAACGTTTTCAAGTGAACGATAATTAAAGGAAGAAATTCTAAGTTAGCATTCTTTGAATAAGCTTTTCTTTATTATTGAAAGAATAAAGTATTACAGGTATAAAAAAAACTACAAATAAAAATGAAGTGAAAATACCACCGGCAATACTTAAACTCAGATTTTTCCAAAAGGCGGATTCAGTACTAAAAATAAATGGAAGTAATGCAGAAATAGTTGTAATAGATGTTGTAAAAATTGCTCTTAGCCGGTTAGCAGCTAATAGTGCTGCTTCATCAATAGAACATTCCTTTATATTTTTTGATAAATAATTAATCAACATAACTGAATTACTTACAGATAGTCCTAATAATAAAAGCATTCCTGAATAGGCGCCTCTTTCGATATTATAATCTCCCAGCCAGTAAAGAAAAACAGAACCTGCAAGAGCAAATGGGATTGCCCAAATTACAAGTAACGGTTTTTTCAATGACTCAAATAGAGAGGATGAGATCATAAATATTATAATAATTGCTGCAATAAATACTATTAACATATCTATTTCATCTTTATCTGCGAATAAGAACATAAAATCAGCCGGTTTAATACTGTAACCTTCTGGAATTTTAATGCTTTGCAGAGATGATTCTAAATACTTTTGACCATATTTATACGGACCCTTGAACTCGAAACTTACGTTACGTATATACTGCTGATCTTCCCTGTTTATTGTTGACAGAACTTTTCTTTCATCGAAGTGAATAAGATTACCGATTTTAATGTTGTTCTTCCGCGAATCAGTAATTATTGTGTTTTTAAGATCTTCAAGCTGAACATCATTATAATTAGAAAATTTTACTCTATACTCAACCTCATCATTATTAATGCGAAATTTACTATGTGAAAAATTTCCGCCGCTATTCTTGGAAATAATTGAAAACAATTCGCTAATCGAAATATTAGATGCAGCAATTTTATCTCTGTTTACTTTCCCTATTACTTCATATACTTCCGGCGACCAGTAAAATGCAGATTTGTCAATATCAACATTATCAACACGAGGGTTTTTAATAACAATATCTCTAAAACCCTGAGCAAGCGA
>DYHC01000198.1 GCA_020724325.1 Melioribacter roseus | reverse complement strand
ATAATTTTATAAATAATTATATATCGCTAATAGAGTTTTTTAATAACAGGGATGTTGTTGTTGTAAACCTGACAACCGGAAATGCGATTGACAAGGCGACTGCAAGAATTTTTCTTGCGTTCGATCAGAAAGAAGGATTAATACAATTTAAAAACACACGTCCGCTGCAGCCTAATCAGGGTTTGCAGGTATGGGCTGTGAGTAAAAATCAATCGTACTCTCTTGGTGTTTATACACCTAACTTGAATGAGTATATTAGATTAACTTCGTTTCCGTTTTTACCCAAAGAGCAAATAGAAAAGATAAGAATTACTGTTGAATCCAATACCGGCTCGCCAACTCCTTCTGTTCAGACTTATCTTGAAGGTTCGTTTATAGTTCCAAAGTAAGTGTCGGTTTATTTTTTTCTGTTAAGAAAGAGCGTTACTCCGGAAAGAATTAGCACTACCGGCCAAAAATCCTTTGCTAATCTGCCCAATACATCTGCGTATCTTGTTATTCCTGCATCTCTCAAAAGAGTAATTGATAAGTAACCAATCAATAAGAAAACTATTCCATTAATTAAGAAAATCTTTTCTTTTTGATTTTCGATATAAAGCATCAATAAGGCACCGCCGGTAATAAATTGTATAGAAGTAAAAACAATTTCGCGTGTGTCTCTAATATCAAAGTAAAATTTAGTAATGAATACTATTCCAACCAGAAAGACAGCGGCGAAAACAAATAACAGATCACGCCGGTTTCGCTTAAGTGATATACTGACTGAAAATATTCCCAGCATAACTAATACAGTACCAAATATTTGAAAGAAGTCCATCCGGATTAATTTGAATTGAGAAGCAAGAAGAGATAAGCCCGATAAAACTAAAACCACACCGAATATTTTTTTATAACCCAGATTCATCTACTCTTCTTCATAGTTTGTTAATGCAGCAAATAGAAAATATCCTGTTAACATTAAACCGAGCGTTAATAAAGTTGTAATAACTAAAATGATTCTAATAGTAGTAACATCGGTACTATTAAAATATTTTGCCAGCCCTCCGCAAACCCCAAGAAATATTCTGCCGTTTTTTACGCGGTAAAATTTTTCAACCGGCATCTTTTCCACTATAATATTTTCTTCGTGTGATTTACCGTATAAAAATATTCCGAAACCGATTGCTGTAAGCGAAACAAGTAACGAATTATAAATTATGAAAACCGGTATGGATACAAGCAGCCCTAATGATGAAAGTCCCAGGTACATTCCGGTAAAAATCATTAAACCGCTGATTACAGTTCGTAAGTTAACCTTGCGCTGAAAGGAAATTTCTTCTTCAGTTAATTGCCGAATTATCTTTTCTGGCGGAAGAAGGTAAGCGAAAATTAAATACGCTGCCAAAGTCCAAACACCCAGCAAAAAACTAAGGATAGCAATAATTCTTATAATAGACGGGTCTGTGTTAAAATATTTTGCTAATCCGGAACATACACCAGCTATTATTACATCGCTTGCAGATCGTTCTAATCTGTTTGCCGGGGGTTCCGGCACAGCTTCATACTTTTCGTCAAATATGTTGGGAAAATTATTTTCTTCCATAAATCAGAGCAGCTCAAGAGGACCTGTTAATAGGTGAACGTGTATTAATGATTCTTAGTTCAGTAATAATTTTATCGATTCGAACATCGTGAATATCCGATTCAATGTAGTCGAATACCTGAAACTCGAAGGCAAGAACAACTTTCCCGGCAAATGTGTTTTTTAGTAGTTTATCGTAGTATCCGCCGCCGTTTCCAATACGCTGACCAAATACAGATACAGCAACAGCGGGAACGATTATTAGATCAACATCGAATAAATCTTCATCAATACCTACCTTTGGTTCAAGATAACCATCGCTGTTTTTTACCATGTCATCCCAGCTAATAAAATTTGCCCGGTTAAACTTCCCGGTCTTTTTGTTTAACTTCGGCACAATAATCTGTTTGCCGCATTCATTCATATAATTGACAAGTTTGCGCGTATCAACTTCCCCGGGCCGTGTGGATATGAAGGTGTGGATTTTTCGGGCATTTACAAAATCGTCCGTTTCAGTAAAACGGTCTAATATCAATTTGGTCTTGGACTGAAAATCCTCAACAGTAAATTCATTCCTTCGTTTAACTACAATTTTGCGTGCTTCAGATTTTGGTATAAGGGTTTTCAGTTTCAATAAAAATTCGTTTTTAATTTCTGCTTCGAATATAATTATTATTGGTTATGCTAACAACTCTAAGATTGGTAACATTGTTAAAAAATTTTTAAAACAATGTTTTAAACAAGCAGTCCAACGGTAATTCGCACACTGTAGTTTATGTTATACAGAATTAGATGGGCTTCTGCAGATTCAAAGGAAGAATATATACGTATTTGGCAATTGATTCCAAAAGAAGATTAAACTTGCCGTAACCTAATAGATCAACTAAGCGTTATTACACCGAGTTATCGTTGGATGATAACGGTAATGCAAATTCGTACATTTTATTTTATATTTATTGCAAACACTTTTTGCTATGAATGAATTCCAATCACTTGGCAAATATTTAATACTAACCGGACTGATATTAATTATTGCCGGATTAGCGGTAAATTATTGGGACAAAATTCCTTTCATTGGTAAATTACCCGGCGATATTAAAATTGAGGGAAAAAATTTTACGTTTTACTTCCCGTTAGTTACTTCTGTTATTTTGAGTCTCATCATATCGATCATTCTCTATTTATTCAGAAAATAAATTTTTTATGTAATCTAAGAACTTTTTGTTTAATGAAATAATCAAAACAGTAAAGAGGCAGTTATGATTAAAAAATATTTTGAACTCGATCGTCTTGGTTCATCTGTTAAACAGGAAGTAATAGGCGGAGCAACAACTTTTATTACAATGGCATATATAATCATAGTAAATCCCAAAATTCTGGAATCTGCGGGAATGCCGTTCGAAGCTTCGCTGGCTGCAACAATTATGAGCGCATTCTTCGGAACTCTTTTGATGGGAGTATATGCTAAACGTCCATTTGCAATTGCACCTTACATGGGAGAAAATGCTTTTATTGCATACACTGTTGTTAATGTTTTGGGATATAGCTGGCAGACTGCTCTTGGTGCAATATTCATTGGCGGTGTTTTATTCACAATTCTTACTTTATCCAAAATAAGAAGCTGGCTTGCCTATTCAATTCCCGAAAGTTTAAAGATTGCTTTTGCTGCCGGTATTGGGCTGTTTCTTGCTTTTATAGGACTAAATGAAACGGGTATTGTTAAGATTGGTGTTCCCGGCGCTCCGGTTCATGTTGGTAATTTTAGTGATCCGGCTGTGCTGCTTGGTATTTTTTCTTTTCTTCTTATCGGAATTTTGATGATTAAAAAAATCAACGGCTCTATCCTGATCGGAATATTAACAACAGCATTGATCGGTTTTTTATTTAAAGTTACTCCCTTCCCAGATGAAATTGTTAGCTTACCGCCGGATATCAGTCCGGTTTTTCTACAGCTTGATGTTATTGGCGCGCTTAGCTGGGGTTTCTTTTCTGTTGTGCTCGTTGTATTTGTAATGGATTTTGTTGATACGATGGGAACATTGCTCGGTTTGGGTTATAAAGCAAAGATGCTTGATGAAAACGGTAACATGCCCGAAATAGAGAAACCAATGCTATGCGATGCTTTAGCTACTGTTGCCGGCGCTCTTCTGGGAACTACTACTACCGGAACTTATATTGAATCTGCTGCCGGTATTGAAGCCGGAGGAAAATCCGGTTTATCTTCACTTGTAATTGCTTTCTTGTTTCTGCTGGCTCTCTTCTTTGCCCCTCTCTTTTCAGCAATTCCCCCTTATGCTTATGGATCGTCTCTTATAATTGTAGGTTTACTTATGATAAGTCCTGTTACCAACTTAAAATTTGATGATCTTGCCGAATCTATTCCTGTATTTGTAACAATGACGTTGATGTGTTTTACTTATAACCTGGGAATTGGTATGACTGCCGGTTTTGTAGTTTATCCGTTAACAATGTTAGTTGCCGGAAGAATTAAAAAAGTATCTGCCGGAATGTGGATCTTCTTTGTCTTCTCGATTCTGTTTTACATTTTTTATCCATATTAATCTGAAGAAATTATTATGACTGATAAGTATTTATTAGAAGCTGTATCAGATGCTAAAAAAGGATTATACGATTCAGCAATTCTAATCGGCGCTCTTATGGTTATTAAAGGAAAGATTGTAGGGTGCAGTTACAATAGAAGCGTTCAAAAAGAAAGTGCAATTCTACACGCAGAAATGGGTTGTTTCGAAAATGCCGGAAGATTAACCTCAAAAGATTATAAAAGGGCGGTTTTATATTCAACATTGTTTCATTGCATTATGGCAGAGTTGCGGCGTTCTTTTATAGAATTCTTAAAATTATTTTCGGCGAGGAAAAAAACTTTATGTGTAACATGGATTATTCACCTTCTTGCTTAGTTGAATTGGAAATTATCAATCATTTCGAATGTGTTAAGATAATGGAGGATTTTATTAAGTATAATTAAACTTCTGGAAAATTCAGAAGTGTTACTTCGAAGGAGCCCGACAAGTCGGGCGACTGAGAAATGTTATTTCGAGGGAACGAAGTGACCGAGAAACTACAAGCAGATTCTTCACCTCACTTCGTTCGGCTCAGAATGACAGTGCACTTTTTACTCTGTCATTCTGAAGGAATACCGACACAGTCGGTATGACTGAAGAATCAACA
>DYHC01000197.1 GCA_020724325.1 Melioribacter roseus | reverse complement strand
TTAATTTCGCATGACCTTCAAGGTTGTTAAGCCACGAAAATGACAGAGTAGAAAGTGTACTGTCATTCTGAGCCGAACGAAGTGAGGCGAAGAATCTATGCGTAGTTCCTCAGTCACTTCGTTCCTTCGGAATAACATTCCTCATCCCGCTTTGCGGGATTCGAAATTACATTTCTCAGTCTCCCAACAAGTAGGAACCTCTCGAAATAATATTTCTTAATTTTTCGGAAGTTACAGTTAATAAGTTTTTTTCATTATCCACAGAATTCACTTCTGAGGTGTTTCCTTTTCCTCAATGAAAAAACTATCTGGAATACCTTTGTTTATCTTGTAATTAGAGTAAGTCATATAGACTTTTCCA
The DNA here is from genome assembly GCA_020724325.1 of Melioribacter roseus. Classification (GTDB taxonomy): domain Bacteria; phylum Bacteroidota; class Ignavibacteria; order Ignavibacteriales; family Melioribacteraceae; genus DSXH01. Next base: position 4,390 of record DYHC01000197.1, on the reverse strand, counting down.
TTTATTAAGGCATCCCTTCTATGCCCTGAACGGTTTTCTTTTTTCTCTTCATTATTTGCATTAACATCTCTTGCTGCCAAATTACCAATGTTAAATGAAAAAACGGCGCTGCTTGGAAGAACCGAGTTGTTCTGATAATCCAGATCAACGTGAAGCGTTCCAGAACGTTTGCCGGTGGTTTCTACCTTTTTAATTACTTTTGATTGTTGATCGATCCAGAGTGTTGTTAGTATTACATCTAACGAATCAGAGTTGGGAATAATTTTAATGATATCGTAGGTTCTGTTGTTTTCGGATTCCGACTTAGCATAAATAGCAGTAAAATCGCCTTTCAAAAACTGAGTTGGCGAGAAATTTAAACTATGCTTTGGAATCATAGCAAATCCTTTTGAATCAATCTTAACCTTATCGGGTTGCTTGAAATAATATTTTGCTTTCATATCAGGAATTTTTACCATGCTGAAATCGAGTTTTATTGTTACATCAACTTCATAATCCTCAATTTTTTCAAACTCCTTAATAACAGAATTAATTATCTTAACGGGGTCTTTGGATTGTGCAGAAATTACTGTCGTAACTAATAAACAAATTGCAAAAAACTTTTTCATATAAATTTTCCTCAACTAAGAATATCTTTCTTTGTAAATAGATAGGTTGTTACGAGGCAGAGACCAATTATATGCCCAGCTAAAACAAGAGCAGATTTGAATATCTTTTCATAGTCTACAGGATCTCCAAAGAAACCTTCCCATTGAATCATGTGCGAAGTAAAGAAGTAAGGTGAAATTTCTTTTAAGAAATCGATTGGAAGTGCCGTAAGAATTATTAAGATAATTATAACCGCCATAGTAGAAACAATTGGTCCTATTGCATTTTCTACCAGTGAGGAGAAGAAATATGAGAGCGCGAATACAGTGAACATACTTAACATTGCGTAGCCATATGCTGCAAGGAACCTCCACAACACATCGTCTGCTGCAAATATTATTAATTTGCCTCTAAAAGAAATTAGTTCGCCTGTTCCAAAAACAAGGCAGCTAACACCTAAGCTTAATAATGCGAGCCATGCAATTAGAAGGAAAACATAAACTAAACCGGCAAAAAATTTAGCTGTAACAATTTTAATTCTTGAGACGGGACGCGTTAAAAGCATTCTGTAAGTTCCGGAAGTTGCCTCACTTGCCAGAAGATCTCCGCCAACAAGAACAATTAAAAAAGGGATATGAATATACAATCCGGTTAAAACTAGGTTACCAACAAGATAACCGTTGAACAAATTGCCAACCATAATAAATGTATCCTGAAAATTTCTGGTTAGCATTTTAATATAACCATCCCCTGTAAAATAGAGAGCAATTTGAACAATAGTTACAAGAGCGCCTATTGCAATAAATCCAATGTATGTTCTCCACTTTCTAAAAATCTTCTGTAATTCAATCCAGATTAGTGTAATCATTTACCTTCCCCCTCGGTAATTTTAAGGAAGAAATCTTCAAGGGAGCGGACAGGAATAATTGAGCTGACCGAAAATCCTTTTTCAACAAAAAATTTATTCAACTCTGGAATTTCGTTTTGAACCAACCCGAATGACAACTCGCGGTTTGTTGATGAAATAAGTTTTTCTTTCCACGCAGAATCTCGAAGAATATTTTTTGCGTTATCAATATTATCCACTTCAAATGATACGGTAAGTTTATCTATGTTAAGAAGGTCATCAACCGTTCCTTCAACCTGTGCGGAACCTTTGTTTATTATTATCATTCTTGTTGCAATTAATTCAACTTCTCTAAGAATATGAGATGAAAGAAAAACCGTTTTATTCTTTATTTTGCTAAGGTATATAATTAATTCACGAATCTCTTTCATACCTTGAGGATCGAGTCCGGTCGTTGGCTCATCAAGGATTATAAGTTCCGGATCGTGTAAGAGAGATTGTGCTAAACCTAATCTTTGTTTCATTCCATGAGAGTAGGTTTTTACTTTGCTGTTTGCTCTTTTGGAAAGCCCAACAAGTTCCAGCATTTCCATAATTTTCTTTCTCGATACATCCGCGCCAGAAAGCTTTCCGAGTATTTCAAGATTTTTATAAGCCGACAGGTAAAGATAAAAATCGGGCTTTTCTACAATTGCACCAACTTTACTAAGGATTTCTTCGCGGCGTTCTTTAATAGATTTACCGAAAATTTTTATTGAACCAGATGTAGGTTTAATTAGAGAAAGAAGCATTCTTATGGTAGTACTTTTTCCGGCACCATTCGGTCCTAAAAATCCGAAAACATCACCACGATATACATTTAAGTCAAGGTCCTTTACCGCAGTTATATTCTTAAATTTTTTTGTAAGCCCTCTTACTTCAATTATCTGTTCTGACAAACACTCACCAAATTTTAATTTTTTAGACGAACTCTTGAGATTAATAGTTAGTTTTATTTGGAAATACTTTTTTCATTCCAATAGTTTTAATTCTCATTCCTTTTCATACCAAATTTTGAATCGAGCGGAATATATTTTGCAATTATAAACGAAGGAATAGTAGCAATTACTACCCATACAAAGAAATATTTGTAGCCAATAGCTTCCTGAATAAAGCCGCTGAACATTCCGGGAATCATCATTCCTAATGCCATAAATCCTGTTGCAATTGCATAATGCGAGGTTTTATATTCTCCATCGGAAATGTAAATCATATACATCAAATAAGCAGTAAATCCAAATCCGTATCCAAATTGTTCCAGTGCTACACATGCATTTATTAAAAGTACAGATGTCGGCTGAAAGAAAGACATATATACATAAACAAGATTTGGGACGTTAATAGCAATTAGCATCCACCAGAGCCATTTCTTTAATCCTCTTTTAGATATTAAAATTCCTCCAATAATTCCACCCAGAATTAAAGCAATAATTCCAATTGTGCCATAGATAAATCCAACTTCAGAAGTTGATAGACCAAGACCGCCAATCTCTCTTCCGTCCAGCATAAAAGGAGAAGCCATTTTAACAAGCTGGGATTCTCCCAAACGGTACAATAACAGAAATCCTATAACTATAAGTATTTTTTGCTTCTCAAAAAATCGAATGAACGCACGGAAAAATAGATTTAATGAATCCGAGCGTTGAGAGCGAATTACTGATTTATCAATTGCCGGTTTAGGCAGAAAAAATTTGTGATAAGCAAAAAATATAACAAACAGGAGAGCAACAATAACAAATGTAAACGTCCATGCAATAGGCACCTTTTCCGAATTAGCAACGAATGCAGCTTCAACTTTATGCTGAAGGTTAGGATCAATTTGTATTACAACAAATGCCGGCTTGTTCCAATTCTTAGAAGTAAATTTTAATGAGTGCCCTTCGATTATGTTTATAGACGGATTGCCAGTTACGTTATTTAACTTTACAAAGTAATCATCGCCTTCATCAGGTTTTTTGGACAAATGTAATTTCATAATTCCAATATTACCCACTAACTCATTAGATGCAACGGTGTCTGATTCCGACAGTAACTCCTGACTAAACCCATTCATAATATTAAATTTATGACCAAAGTCTTTATAGAAATTTGCAACATCCTTGGTTATTGGTCGTGTCCCGATTTCAAGAACTTGGGGAGAAGCTACAATTCTAAGCTTGCCAGCAAGGGGTTTAATTTCTGTTGAATCCAATTGTAAGGTTTGCTGGAAGAACAGATCCGGACGCGTCAAAACTTTAAACTCAGCCGGACCAACAGAAAATGTTGTTTCTAAAAAACCGGCTAAAATTACCAGCAAACCTTGTCCGGCAATCATAGCTAATCTATAAAATGTACTTCGTATTCCTACAAAAAAAGATTGCTGACTTTCTGAAAGAGAAAGCATATAAAAACCATCTGCAGCAATATCATGTGTAGCCGAGCTGAAAGCCAGCAGCCAGAAAAAAGCTAATGTAAATTGAAAAAAATCCGGCAATGGAATAGTGAAGGCAACCCCTGCCATACCTGCACCAATTATAAGCTGCATAGTTGTAATCCAGAATCTTTTTGTTTGGAGGATATCGATTATCGGGCTCCATAACGGTTTTATTACCCAGGGTAGATAAAGCCAGCTTGTGTAAAGTGCAATATCTGCATTTGAAATACCGAGCCGCTTATACATAATTATGGAAACTGTAATTACAATTACATACGGAAGTCCTTCTGCAAAATAGAGGGAAGGAATCCATTTCCACGGATTTGTTAATTTTTCTCTTTTCTCTAAAAGTGTTTTTTTAACCAGCATATCAAACCAATTTATTAGGAAGATAATTTTTTTGCAATTAACACAGCGCCAATTTCCGGCGGATATTTTGCTTTAACTAAATTTATTCCGGGGAATTGTTTTATTATTCTTGCTTTCAGTTTATTCGAAAAATA
>DYHC01000196.1:1926-4790 GCA_020724325.1 Melioribacter roseus | reverse complement strand
GGAATTCTTACAATTGCAAGGGCAATCAAATCGCTGCCAGAAAAACCGAAACGCTCCGCCGTGTTCTTCGCAATTACTTTGGAAGAGTTCGGCTTGCTCGGTTCTAATTATTATGTGAATCATCCGTTGGTTCCGATTGAAAAAACTGTTGCAGCAATTAACCTTGACGGCTTAAATATATTTGGTCCAACAAAAAACTTTTCTGTAATTGGACTCGGTTTATCGGAGCTGGATAACTATATTAGAGAAGAAGCCGATAAAATGGGTAAAACGTTGATGTCCGAAATGAATCCCGAAGCAGGTTCATTTTTTAGATCGGATCATTTTAACTTTGCAAAAACAGGTGTTCCGGCTGTTTATATTAGTGCCGGCAACGAGCATATTACTCAGCCAAAAGATTATATGAAAAATGTATCTGATAAATGGGTAAGAGAGAACTACCACAAAGTAACGGATAATTACGACCCGGCAAATTGGAATTTTGAAGGTATGATGGAACAGCTCCAGTTCGTCTATAACGTAAGTACCCGCCTGATAGATGGAACAACGTTTCCTAATTGGAATGAGAATACACCTTATAAGAAAATAAGGGATGAAATGCTGAAAAAATAATTTTTGCTGCAATGTTGGACTTCTTAAAAGAAATCGAAAAAAGTGACGCCGCAAAGGTTTAATCTATGGCATCAAGTTGAGTATGGAAAGAACATTCAGGAATTTGTAAATACAATTATCGAAATTTCGTTCGGCTCAAAATCCAAATATGAGATGAACGAGGAAAGCCGATTATTAAAATTAGATGGTACATGTATTCGCTAGTTCATTATTCTGCTAATTACGGCTTTGTTCCACAGATGTTTTGTGAAGATGAGAATCCCGCGCTCAATATTCTTGTTCTATGTTCTGCAGAGAATGACCCGGTTGGTATAATTGAACCGAAAATAGCCGGGCTGTTGAGAATAGTTGGTGATGACGCACAAGACGATAAAATTTTTTCGATTGATAGAACGCTATATCGATAAATATTAACGACCTAAATCACCCGCCCTTTCATACTACAATTCAACTAAAGAGATTTTTCATTGCATTTGTACTGATTGCCCGTCTGGTTTATTGAGGCTGGAGAGCGCAAATCAAAAGGGAAATTACAAAGCGGCGATGCATTGATATTAATGCTTGCCGGGTTGTATGTAATAATTTACTTCGCGGTCTATCTTTTAGCGAGGGGCATAAGAAACAATAAACTATGTTATTGATTACCGATTTTGGTTCTCGTCTTAATTTTCTTTTGAATTGCGATCCCGGTACTTCCAGAAAAGATACATCGGTAATCCAGCGCCTATTAGTATAAAACCCATCATTGCATTGCTTGTATTCGAAATAATTGTATTAACAAGAAAAAAGAAAGCGAATATTACAAAGACAGCCGGCGTGTAAGGATAACCCCAAACTTTATAAGTTCTTTCTTCATCTTTCATCTTTCTGCGTAATATAAACACGCCGAATGCACCAAGCATATAGAACAGCCAGGATGCAAATATTACGTAATCTGTAATTGTATCGAACGAACCGGTCATAACAAGAATACATGACCAGACTCCCTGAACTACAAGCGAAACGTGTGGTGTTAAATATTTAGGATGTACCTTTCCTAAACTACTGAAAAATAATTTTGCCCTTGCCATTGCAAACGGAACACGGGCAGTTGCTAGTATACTTCCGTTTAACGCCCCGAATGTAGAAATAATTACCGCTACAGATATTAACATTCCGCCGCTGGCACCAAAGATCTTCTCGGCAGCGCTCGCTGCAACAAGCGGAGATTTTGCAATTTCATCTATCGGCAATACATAAAGGTAAGCAATGTTAATCAGCACATATACAATCATTACAATTAATGTTCCGTAAATTAAACCGAGCGGAACATTTCTTTTAGCATCTTTTACTTCGCCGGAGACAAAAGTAATATTATTCCACGCATCATAAGCCCAGAATGCACCGGCAAATGCCAGCCCAATTAAACTGAATAAATTTTTTGTTACCGATTCTGGAATTACAAAACCTGTATATACATTCGATAAACTTCCATTACCTAAAAGAAGAATCAAAAATGTAATTAACAGAATGGTTATTATTTTGATATATGTAACAACTGTCTGAACAACTCCGCCGAAAAACACGCCCATATAATTTACAATTGTGAGCAATGCAGTAGATAAAATTGCCACCGCTTTAGTACCAAAATCTACAAATGGATAAATCTTTCCTACAAGAGGCATAAAGATTGAAAATTCTTGCCATGACTGTGGAAGCTGAGGGTACTTAATAAAGTAACCGAGATATTCAGCAAAAACATATGCGATGGCAGCCTGACTTCCGGTTTGGATTACCGAAAGTATAGACCATCCATACATATACGCAGTAAAATCGCCATACATTTTTCTGAAGTAAATGTATTGTCCTCCTGTTGAATCGATCATTCCGGAAATCTCTGCATTTACAAGAACTGCTATCATGGTTATTAATCCCGCGGCAATCCAAACAAGAATTAATAATTCGGGTGATCCAAGCTGCTCTGCCATAATGGACGGTTTTCTAAAGATACCAGAGCCAATCATTGAACCGGCAACAATCATTATTGCTGCGGTAAGTGTTAATTTTCTAACGAGGTCTTTTTGAGGAGTTTTTTTAGTCATCCGCATTCTAATAAGCTGAGGCAAAATAAGCATCTTGATAGAAATCTCAAACAATATTTTTTGCGTTTTCTAAACCTTTTCAGAAGATTTAACAATTTGTTAACATAAAATTAAGGTCAATCGGAATAAAAATTCGTGGATAATTTTTACTTTTGACGGCAATGATTTTTC
>DYHC01000196.1:0-1916 GCA_020724325.1 Melioribacter roseus | reverse complement strand
GCCGATTAATTTTTAATAAATGAAACACAATCCTATTGGAGCTTTCGATTGGAAATCTATCTAATATTTGTAGTTATTTTATTTGTTTTAGCCTCCGCAGACTTAATAGTTGGCGTTTCTAATGATGCGGTAAATTTTTTGAATTCCGCTATCGGATCAAAGGTTGCCCCGCGCCATATTATTCTGCTTGTTGCCAGTGCAGGAATCGTGGCTGGAACTACGTTTTCTAGTGGTATGATGGAAGTTGCCCGCAAAGGTATATTTAACCCGGAAATGTTTTATTTCCATGAAGTTATGGCAATATTTCTTGGTGTAATGTTTACAGATATTATTCTTCTCGATTTTTTTAACACGTTCGGACTTCCAACCTCTACAACAGTAAGCTTAATCTCAGAACTTCTGGGCGGAAGCGTAGCAATATCAATTATAAAAATTTCTTCTGCCGGTCAGACTTTGAATCAGATTGAAAATTATATTAACTCAAGCCGGGCATTAGGAATTTTTACAGCAATTTTATCTTCAATTGTAATTTCATTTTTTGTCGGCGCTGTAGTAATGTATTTATCAAGATTGATATTTACGTTCGACTACCGTAAAACAATTAAACGATATGGAGCTGTTTGGGGCTCTCTAGCTCTCACATCAATCACATATTTTATTCTTATAAAAGGAGCAAGGGGAACCTCTTTTTTATCAAAGGAAACGGTTGAATGGATTTCTAACCATTCATTATTTATGTTGATAATTAATTTTGGATTTTGGGCGGTTGTTCTACAATTGCTGCTCTTGTTCACAAAAATTGATATTTTGAAACCGATTGTTCTTGCCGGAACGTTTTCCTTAGCACTTGCTTTTGCTGCTAACGACCTTGTAAATTTTATTGGAGTTCCTCTTGCCGGATTGAGTTCATATGAAATTGCCTCGAATTCCGGAGACCCTTTTAATATAAGCATGGTTAGATTAACCGATCCGGTTCAAACTAATACTCTTGTACTTCTGATAGCCGGATTAATTATGGCTGTTACTTTATGGATAAGCAGAAAAGCTAGAACAGTAACAAAAACAGAAGTGAATCTCGGTAGGCAATATGATGGATACGAACGATTTGAATCCTTTGGTATTGCGAAAAATTTCGTCAGGCTAAGCATAAACTTTAAGAAAACTATTGACAGAATAATTCCACAAAAGTTTAGGAAATTTTTAGATAATCGTTTTGATACGACTAAGATAGATTTTTCTAATTATCCAAAAAAAGAGCGTCCGTCTTTCGACTTGCTTAGAGCATCTGTAAATCTTATGGTTGCAAGCAGTTTAATCTCTGTTGGCACGGCATATAAATTACCTTTGTCAACAACTTATGTAACTTTTATTGTCGCTATGGCTTCATCGCTTTCCGATAGAGCCTGGGGCAGGGAAAGCGCCGTCTACAGGGTAAGCGGTGTTTTTAACGTTATAGTCGGCTGGTTCTTTACTGCATTTATTGCATTTACTGTCTCTGCAATAGTAGCATCCACTATTTATTACGGCGGAATATACTCGGTTTTAGGTATCGGGTTAATTGTTGTGTTTATTATTTTTAGATCTAACTTCATCCATAAAAGAAAAGAGAAGAAGGAAGCCCGGCTGGAATCCTTGGGATTTGCCGATGAAAAAACAACTCTGCTCGATAATCTCGTTGATGATGTTAAACAATTCCTTTCTAATGCCCACAATATTTACGATAATGTGTACGGAGGATTAGTAAATGAAAACCGTAAGAAGCTTAAAAAAGCCGTGAAAGAATCGAAAGAACTTGATGAGCATGGTTCGGTTATAATGGGCAAACTTTTGCATGGAGCCGTTTTAATTGATGACGCATTCACAAATGACAACATAAAATTAGGCAGAACAGTCTCTTCTATACGCGATATTTCTGC
>DYHC01000195.1 GCA_020724325.1 Melioribacter roseus | reverse complement strand
CGTTATTTCCCCCCTGAAGACCTTCAAGGTTAGTTATGCTACCTTCAAGGTTGAGAAGATGCTTCTTGACCTTCAAGGTTTAGATTCAACTCTCACGATCCATCAACGACGGCGTCGAAATGTTATTTCGAAGGATCCCGAATTGTCGGGAGACTGAGAAATGACAAGCGCTGTTTTCCAGAGGTTATTATTATAATGCCACTGCGGCCTCCATACTTTGTATGGAGATTGCGGTTATTAACCCTTTCTTGTTAATTAACTTCACCACAATCATCTCTTCTCCCAAAAGAGATCACCCGCAGTGACGCCGCAAATATCATTAACATATGCAAAAATAAAAACCCAAAAATTTTTCTATACTTTCATTTAGCACTATTCAAGGATTATATCTTATTTCTTGGATGAACACAAGCGGCTCATTTTCTAACAAGAATTTTGCTTAACAATTTCTTATTAATTCCTTAACAATTTGTTAACCTTAATCTCATTAAAATAGATTAAAGTTGTACTCAAAAACAGGAGTAGTTATGATCGGTTTATGGCTGGCAATTTCGGGATTAATATTTGGCGCTTTATGTTCATACACTGCCAAAAAACAGGACCGTTTTACAAAGAACTGGTTTCTTATCGGGTTTATTTTGGGTCCAATCGGCTTATTGATTATTAATATTCTGCCGCGCTTAAAAGATGAGATAGAAAATATCGAAAACAGCAATTCCTTATTAAGTATAGACAAAGTTTAGTATTAGATTTGCCACTCGATTTCGAACCACCATTTTTCAATCATCTCCGGGTCGAGTTTAACAATTCCTTCTAATGTTACTCCCGCCGGTGGAGGATAATAAGCAGAAATTTTATTAAAGATAACCGTTCGCAGCATCTCCGATGATCTCGGGATTAAAGCCAATAGTGTGAGCATATCGCTTTCGGCTGCAATAGAAATTATTTTTTGGATTGATGAATCTCCACCAAATTCATAATCCAGGCTTCTTATTTCATCTTTTAATTCATCCGGGGCATCAATCCTGTGAGGCGTTCCCGAATGAAAATTTGGGCGTATTTCACACGTATAACCCTCGTCAACAAAAAATACCCTTCCCTTCTCTTCAATTTCCAGATAACCGTATTCAACTTTCACAGATGTAATAGAGTTATCATCTATAGTTATGGCAATAGTTCCGCCTCTATTATGAATAACTGAATTGTCAATTTCAATAGCAAGGTATGGCAACAGATTATTATTAATAATTCTTATAGAACCTTTTACAAGCTTAATTCTGTTCCCCTTATCCTTTGCTTTATTTAGAATTAAGAATGAATTAGCATCTACTTCAATTCTGCAGGTGTTTGGAACGTAGATAACAGCTTTGGAATCATTTTCGGTAACAAGACTTTCATTTTCTTCCCATCGTTCCGATGCCCGGATCTGTCCGTTTATTAGAACATTACCTGTTATTGTTCTAACTTTCCAGGGAGAATTAATAAGTGAAAAATCATATACAAAATATCCGACTGCAAAGAGGACGAGCGGCAATAAAGTTAAGATTGTTTTCTTTGGGTCCAATCCTAATCTTGGAGATAAAGGAGCCGAAATTTTTGTTGTGAAGATAGATTTTGTTACACGGCTTTTTCTGAATACACCGCGGGAATTCTTTAATATTTTTTCCTGTTTTGCCTGTTCACGTTTGAATTTTTTGATGTTGACTTGTGGTTTAGATTCTTCCTCACGCTGCTCTGATTCGGCTATCTTTAATAACTCCTCTGTAAGCTGTTCAATCAAATTATCCGGAGGATCAATTGTGTAAGGTAAGCTTTTAAGCTTTTCGAAAAACTTCTTAATCTTCTTGTATTCTGCAAAGCAGTTATTACACGATTTTAAGTGAGTTTCAATTTCCTTTTTGTAATTCTCTTCTAAAAGTTCATCCACAAAATCGTGTAAACTTATTTTTATCTCTTCGCAGTTCATAAACCAAGGTTTATTATAAGTTGTTTGCGTATGTCAAGCAATTTGGATTTAATCTCGTCCTCCGTTAGATTTTCCAAAAAATCTTTCATCTCATCGTAATCATAACCTTCGATATCGTGAAGCACAAAAATAATGCGGTCTTCATTTGGCAGATTCATTATCATATTCTCAATTCTCTCGTTATCATGCACATACATAGTTTTACTCTTAATAGGATTTAGTGAAGCGCCGGAATTCATAAGCTCCTTTAAGACTAACTTTATTGTTATATTTTTCAGCCAAAGCATAAACGACTTTTTAGGATCGAATGCTTTGATATTTTCCCACACAATAAGAAAAGTCCTCAGCGTAATTTGTTGAGCTTTATCATAATCCGGATAGAGCCGGTATGCAACAGTAAAGACATTTCTCAAATTGATTTTGCATAGATCAAAGAATGCATTCTTTCTGCCGGCTTGCGAAAGTTCTATCAGATATGTAACGTAATTTGTGTTTTCGTTTTCCAATTGAAATAGTGCTAATTAGTTATTGTAAATCTAATTCCGTTCTGATTGGCTCTTGCTGTTACTCTAACTACAGTTCTGCCGTTGCGCCCGATTTCTTTTCCTGTAGCAGTAAAATCAACTCTTGCAGCTCTAACAGAAGCGCTGAAATTACCGGCAGCAGTAGTTCTAAACTGACGCGGCAGCGTAAACCTTATATATGTTCCTCCTCCGCCACCTTGAGCAGCCGGCTTTTTATAATGCTGCTGCGCTAATAATCCAAGGTCATTTAATGTACTTATTAACTGATCCCGGTTGCTGGTTTCGTAATAGTTACGCATAATGATTAATCCGGAATATACCGCCAATCCAACCGTAATTAAACCAACAACTATCAATAATAATTGCTGAGAACCCATATTTTTTTCCGATACTTATTTAGTAATGCAGAAAAAGTTTTTTCAAAATATTCCGTTGTTATGATAAAGATAAATAACTTTTCCTTCAAGAAAAAAGTTGGAGTTCAATTGTATGTTGAATAAAATATTTGCAATAGATTAATTTGTTTTTATTAGATTACTTATAAACAATTAAACGGCGTAAAGAAAATATGAAAGGGAAAACATGAATAATAACTTAAACCGTTTTTGCGAACATCTGAAAAAATTGCAGCCGGATACTAAACCAATGTGGGGAATTATGAGTCCCCAGCATATGATAGAACATTTAATTCTTGCAGTAAGAGTAAGTAACAACAAAGTAAAAGTAGAGTGTTTTAATCCGCCCGAAAAAATTCCCGCATTAAAAAGATTCTTGTTGAGCGAACGTCCGCTTCCCAAAAATTTTGTAAATCCTTTAATAGGCGAAGGACTTATTCCTCTTCAATTTAACAGTCTTGAAGAAGCAATTGCTAATCTTAATCTCGAAATTTTGGATTACTATACTTTTTTTGCAGAAAATTCCGATGCTTTGCTTATAAACCCAACATTTGGCGAATTAAACAAAGATGAGTGGCAATTATTTCATAAAAAGCACTTTATACACCACCTGGCACAATTTGGAATAATTGTGGATAAGGAAAAGTAAAATTTTTCAGGAAGTAATAAATTTCCCCGGTTCTAAAATTAATTTCACAAATTTTTGTTGCATCTATTCCGATTGCTAAGACCATTTAAAAATATCAGCTATCGATCGATTTCTTTGCATCAGTTATCTCGCTTGTAATTACGGCATTTTATTATACAATCTTCCAGAAACAGATTAAAATGAATTGGAGCTGATTTATAGGTTTGTTTAATTCCGCCAGCAAACGGCGGACACGTCCGCCAGTAACCGGCGGACACGTCCACTGACGAATAGCGGGCAGTTCTCTTTTATCAGTTATATTTGTGAGCGATTTAATTATTTAGGAAGTTTCGTATAACAATTATAGGAATTGAATTGAAGAACCGCGTAGTTCTTATAACCGGCGCAACAGATGGAATCGGAAAACAAACCGCTCTTGATCTGGCGGCTAAAGGATTCCACGTAATTATTCACGGCAGAACAATAGAAAAAGCAGAGGCGGCGCTTAGCGCGATAAAATCTCTTACCAGAAGTGATTCGCTATCCTCTGTCTATGCAGACCTTTCTTCATTAAGTCAAACACGTAAACTTGCCGAAAATATATTATCAAATTATAACAAGCTGGATATTCTTATTAATAACGCCGGTATTTATATGAAGGAGCTGCAATATTCCAAGGATGGTTACGAAATGACGCTGGCAGTCAACTACTTATCACATTTTTTATTAACAAATCTTCTTTTAGATTTATTAATGAAGAGTGAAGACGGCAGAATTGTTAATGTAAGCTCTATAGCACATCAAAATGCAAAACTGGATTGGAATAATTTGAACTGCGAGAAATCATTTAGCGGATATGGCGCATATTCATTTTCTAAACTTGCAAACGTCCTCTTCTCTAACGAACTTGCAAACCGAATAAAGCAAACAAACCTAAAATCCAACTCGCTTCACCCCGGTGTTATAACTACAAAACTGTTGAAGGCGGGGTTTAATATGTCTGGCGATTCGGTTAAGAAAGGTGCTGAAACATCTCTATTTCTCGCTTCATCAGATGAAGCCGCTAACTTAAACGGAGAATATCTAATAGATTGCAAAATTGCTAAACCTCATAGCTCTGCAAAAGAATATGAAGTGTTAAAAAAGTTCTGGCAGATTAGCGAGGAAATGACGGGGCTGTACCAAAAGTAATTCTAATAGCACACAGATCAAACTGATAAAGGCAGATTAAGAAAATCAGTTCCAATCTGTTTTAATCAGTTAAATCTGTGTGCCAT
>DYHC01000194.1 GCA_020724325.1 Melioribacter roseus | reverse complement strand
AATTGGGTTTCCTTCTCGCGTATTTCGATTCTTATTTCTTTGAGTCGAGGCGTAGCGTCATCGCGTATCTCACCGGTTTCTGTAAATACTCTGGATATCTGATGTTCAAATACTTTATCTACAAAGAGACTATCGCGGAAATCAGAAAGCAGATTGACCTCTGAATCGCGCGATTTTAAGAATTGGGATAACTTTCTAGATATCTGGGCAAGCTTCAATACTTCAAGAATCTGACGCGAAGGTATAATCGTTCCTTCTATTCGTGAACGTGATAATGTTCCAGATAAATCGGGAATATATTCAAGAGGCGGAAGATCATTCTTAATTAGTATTTCTTTTGCTTCAGTTACTCTTTTGCCATCTCTTTCGGCTAACTCAACAGATGAAAAAGGAGTTGTATTAAGAATTTTTTCTTTACCGTTATCAGTAATGGAATAACGTGTGATGTAAGTAAGTACTTTACCATATTCAAGTTTTTCTAATGTCTCGCGCGAAATCATATCTATTTTATAGAATCATTTTGTGATTTAGATATACCGTCTTTGTCTTCGATAATACTTTTAATTATTTCTGAACCTTTTTCCTTTTGTCCCATAACAAGATCTACAGATAAGGGAATAAGATTATAAACCGATTTATATAGAAGCGAATTATTGCCGGTTGACTTATCGGGAAAGCCAAATATTTTTAAGACAAGTAAGAGTCCGCTAATAAAAAATGTAATTTGGATAATACCAATAACACCGCCAGTAAACTGATTAATAAAGAGATTAATTTTATCCGATGGATGAACAAGCCGTTTTATAATAGATGCAATTAAAATAGTAACCAAAAAAATTAGTAAGCTTGCTATAACGTTAGAAAAATACTCGTCCTGGTTAAATATAGGTTCAAGAATTTTTCCAAAGTCATCTGCAAATTTATAAGCAAGTAAAATAGCAGCAATAAGCCCGGTTAGACCGATAATCTTTCTTACCAATCCGTCTTTAAAGCCGAGTATAAAACCAATTATTGCTGCAACAAAAATAAAATAATCGATATAATTCAATTACCGCTCAATATCTTTTCAACAATTTCTTTTATTATTTTTCCATCGGCTTTTCCTTTAAGATTTTTAGCTGCCATAGGCATTAGTTTAGGAAAATCCTCTTTTACTTTAGCACCAATTTCATCTGCATACTTTTTAACTTCTGCAAAGATTTCATTATAAGAGAGTTGTTTAGGCAGGAACTCTTCTATAACCTTTAATTCCAGAATTTCTTTTTCAGCAAGTTCGGTTCGGTTTGCATTCTGGAATTGTTCAATCGATTCTTTCCTTTTTTTAGCCGCAGAAGTCAACAATTTTAATTCATCATCCGGAGTAAGTTCTTTTGCGACGCCGCTTTTTTCAAATTCTAGAATAAGGGCACGTAAAGAACGGATTGTTTCCAATCTAATTTTATCACCAGATTTCAAAGCAGACTTAAGTTCATCATTAATAATATCTTTAAGACTCATACAAACCTCAAAAAAAAAGGTAGGCCATTAAGAAATAACCTACCTCCAATTCATAAAAAAGAATTATTATATTTTCAGAAGAGTGGAATAATTAATTCTAAGGCAGGAAGCTTTTCTTAATTCTTGCTGAATATCTGTAACAACTCCCATCTGAGAACTTTTATCTATACGAAGAGAAACAATTACGTTAGGCAGAGCCACTCTTTTGGCGTACATAATTTTCTGAATCTCCTCCAATTTGGTTAAGCTATCGTTAACCTGAATTCTTCCATCCTGTCCAACCCAAATATAAGAGACCAATCTTCTATTCTCAATTTTTTCAATTGCTTTAGCTTCAGGTAGTCTGAAACTAACAAGAACGTCAACTTCTCTAAGAGTAGTAGTAACCATAAAGAACAAAAGGAGCATAAAGACTATATCGGGTAAAGAAGCAGTAGGAATACTCTGTTTTGTACTGGCTCTCTTTTTTTCAAATTTCATTCTATAAATCCTCTAAAATTATTTTTTTACAGCTTCAGGTTCAGCAATACTAATTGTAATAGGAATCTTATCTCTAATTTCTTTCATCTCATCGCTCCGTTCATCAATATCGATAAATCTTTTGCCAAGTCTATTTATTGCATATTCGGATCTAACCTGAAAATAAGCGTCCTTTATTTGATCGAGCGCCTGAATATACAAATTGTAATCCGTTTTCCGATCCGTTTTAACAGAAACAACCAGCTTTTTATTAGCAGGCAGATCAATCTTGCTCTCAATTCTTGGTTTCAAAGTTTTTGAAATTTGAGGAATAGCAATAATCTCGTTGTTAAGTAGAACATCGCCGTTTTCATTGATTAGAACCGCAGCTAATCTATCTTTAGAGATAGGAACTAATTCCTGCTGATCAGGCGGAGTATATTCAGGTAAAGTAAGACCAATACCTGTATCCACATCGATAACCGTAGAAACCAAAAAGAATAACAGGAGCAGGAAAGAAATATCTGCCATAGAGCTAGTAGGAATTTCGGCATCAGGCAATTTCTTCTTTTTCAGTGTAATCATTTTTATTCTCTAAATTATTTCTTCTTTATTTCGTAAAGAGCATCGATTAATTCGATAGAACTTTCTTCCATATCGGCAACTATTCTATCGATTCTAGAAACGAAGTAGTTATAGAATGTTTGAAGAATCATTGCAACGATAAGACCGAATAAAGTAGTTAACAAAGCTACCGAGATACCACCTGCAACAATTGAAGGAGAGATTTGAGCAGCTTCTTTGATAGCATCGAATGCCTGAATCATACCTTGAACTGTTCCGGAAAAACCAAGCATAGGAGCCAAACTGATGAATAAGGAGATCCAAATTAGTCCTCTTTCAAGGAATCCCATTTCGATTGCGCCGTAAGCCATGATAGCTTTTTCAGCAGCTTCCAAACCTTCGTCTGCTCTTAAAAGACCAGCATGGAAAACAGATGCTGCAGAACCTCTTGTGTTCTCACAAAGTTTAATTGCTTCCTGAACACCGCCTTTTGTTAAAGCGTCTTTAACTTGAACTACAAATTTCTTTGTATTCATTGTTGCACGGCTCAAAGTCCAAAATCTTTCGATTGCAAATCCAAGCCCCACCACTAAGCAACCAAGAATTGGCCACATGAATAATCCGCCTTCTATAAACTTTTGCTGTAAGTAACCAATTGTGCTTTGTTCTTGAACTTGTGCCAATACAAATGATAGTATTCCGGTAATCTCTGCTATTTGCATAAAGAAAAGCCTCCGATATTGTTATAAATTAAAAAATATGTAAAAACTTGCGAATTCTCTAAAAAAGATGTGGGTAACATTAATTAAATGAGGTAAAAAAGTCAATAAATAATTTTTTCCTCTTTTTATTATTCCGTTTTTTTTGATTGCGGTAATTCAAATACATTTCCGTTTATTACTTCGTGATTATTAAAAATTTCCTCGGCTAATTTACAAATGTTCTCTTTCGGAATTAGTAAAGAATTCTCTTTTACCAACTTCCTATTCTCTTCAGAATCAATTATATAAGGTGCGATTGAATTGAATGTTAAGTTTGCATCTTTATTTTCCGACACAAGCAGTTTGGTCAAATAGTTGATTGCATTTTTAGAAATGCTGTATGCTGCTTTATTCGGTTCCGGGTAAATGCCCGATAAAGCTCCTATAACAATAAATGATCCGCCTTTGCCACTCTTACTTAATCGAATAAAATTTTTTGCAATTAAAAAAGTCGTTGTTAGGTTGATGTCAATCATCCTTTTAAAATCGATTAGCCGAGTCTCCGAAATATTACTGCCTCCGGAATATCCGCCAACAGTATTAAGCAAACAATAAAAATTATTTTCCGACCGCTCAATTTGAGCAAAAGCTTTTTCAACATTATCTTCATCGGTAAGATCGTTTACTAAAAATAGTTTCCCTTTAGAATGCTCAACCTGTTTACGGCTGAAGAAATAATAGCCGTCATATTTCTTATTAAGAAAAAATTTAACTGCAGCCCTTCCAAGATTACCTGAAGTACCAAAGAGAATAAATATTTTTTTCACTTTATTATTTTTCTTTCAGTAAAATAAATTTAGCACCAACCGGAAAGTGATCGCTGTAACCGCCAATATATCTATTACCAGAATATGTTGGAAGCGGGCCGTCTTTTCTACTGCCTTCTTTAGAGACCATGAATTCGGGCTTGATTACACTAAAGGAGTTGCAGATGTATTCAATATCCTTTCCATCTTTCAATGAAGATGAAATAATTATCTGATCTATCATATTCCAGGCAGAGCCAAACAGATACGAGCCTTCGCCTTTAGTTTTAGATTTATAAGAAAGGTTGAGCAATCCAATTTCATTTTTCGTTGAATCGCAATCAAAATCTTTCGCGCCAAGTATTTGAATTATTGATCTATTATCTGGTTCGTCATTAAAATCACCCAACAGAATTATTCTGCTCTTCTTATCCTCATCAAAAAGCTTTTCCAAATATTCCATAAGAGTTTTAGCAGCAGCAATTCTATTTGGTTCGGATTTAGCTTCACCACCTCTTCTAGAAGGCCAGTGATTAACGAAGAAATGAATAATAGAATTATCCCGCAAAAATTTTAGAGTAACGTGAAGAATATAACGTGTAGGTATTCCTGTTGGAATATTGACACGGATACTATCAATATCAACAATGCCAAAAACATTCCGGTCAAAGATCAGCGCCGCATCAATTCCTCTTTGATCTGGAGAATCTCTATGAGCAATAATATAATCCCTATCCTTAAATTTATAAATAAGCCATTTAATAACGTTTATGTTCTCCACTTCTAA
>DYHC01000193.1:2868-4867 GCA_020724325.1 Melioribacter roseus | reverse complement strand
TTTTAATGATCGTCACCCGGATCATATTGGAACAAGCCAGTTAGTTAAAGAAGCATTTTTTTTCTCGGGTTTGCCCAAAATAGCTTCTGAGGATAATGGGAAAATTCAAAGCTCGTTTAGACCAGAAAAACTGATTTATTATATGCAGATGTATGAATTCAAACCTTCTTTTATTGTGGATATAAGTTCTACTTTCGAAATAAAAATGAAATCAATTCATGCTTTCGAAACACAATTTCATAATCCGGAAAGTTTTGAACCGGAAACATTTATCAGCCAACCCAACTTTCTAAAGTTCCTGGAACCTCGTGCTAAAGTAAACGGTTTTAAAATAGGAAAAGATTACGGCGAACCATTTTATTGTGAAGAGGAAATCGAATTCGATATAATAAATAAGCTGCAGAAAAATAGTTGAAATCTTTCTTCATTTAATTGAGATTAATGGAACCACTGAAAAGCTTTAGTCTAAATTCATTCTCTATTAAGAGTATCGGTTTATTTCTTGGAATCTTACTTTTTATAATAATCTGGATTTTTACAGATTTTGGTGCAGAATATTATAACGCGAAGCTCGTCTTTGCAGTTGCAGCACTGATGGCTGCCTGGTGGATTTTTGAACCGGTTCCATTGGCTGCTACTTCTTTGAGTCCCCTTATACTTTTCCCGGCTCTTGGGGTTGTATCTGCTTCCGATATTGCTCCTGAATATATGAACTCTACAATCATGCTTTTTATAGGTGGATTCATAATCGCTGTTGCCATGGAAAAATGGCATCTCCATAAAAGAATTGCATTGAGTGTAATTTTGTTATTCGGTAATAGTCCTTCTAAAATCATATTAGGATTTATGGTAGCATCGGGATTTATATCGATGTGGATTTCGAATACAGCTGCTTGCCTTATGGTATTACCGATAGGACTTGCAATTATTTATAAAGTTGAAGCAGAATTCGGAATAGAGCGCAGTTCTAATTTTTCGAAGTCCATTATGCTTGCAATCGCTTATTCCTGTACGATTGGTGGAATTGCTACACTTATTGGGACACCACCTAATTTAATTTTTCAACGTATGTATAAAATCTATTTCCCGGATGAACCGATGATCAAATTCAGCGAATGGATGGTGTTTGGTGTTCCACTTGCTGCTGCTATGTTAATTGTTACATGGTTTATTCTAACAAAAGTAGTTTATCGTTTCGATAGCGGTATGGTTCTTAATAAAAATATAATTTGTGATGAAAAAAATAAACTTGGTAAAATGACATATGAAGAAAGTAGTGTATTAGTTCTATTTTTTATCACTGCTTTTCTATGGGTCTTTAGAAGTGACCTAGAACTCGGTTTAGTTACATTACCTGGATGGTCTGGTCTCTTTCCGGCAGCTGCATTTATTGATGACAGCACTGTAGCAATTTCGATGGCTTTGCTGCTTTTTCTAATTCCAAGCAGTTCGAGTTCAAGTAAAATTAATTTTTTACTTGAACAAAAAGATATTGGGAAAGTGCCCTGGGATATTGTTCTGCTGTTTGGCGGAGGTTTTGCTCTTGCAGATGGATTTGTTAAAAGCGGTTTATCAAAACTTATTGGGCAGGAATTTTCGGGACTCGCTGGTTTACCAATTATTCTTATACTCGTAATAATTTGTACAATTGTAGTATTTACGAGTGAGCTTACATCAAACACAGCGCAAACTACGGTAATTCTTCCCGTACTTGCATCGCTTGCAATTGAAACTGGCATTGATCCTCTTATACTTATGATACCAGCCACTTTTTCCGTTTCGCTCGCTTTTATGATGCCCGTTGGAACACCGCCCAATGCAATTGTATTTGGAAGCAGGAAATTATCAATCCAGGATATGGTTAAAGCGGGTTTCATACTTAATGTCATCGGGATAGTTCTGGTAATCTTTCTTGCCAAAATTTTCTTTATTTGATCTTTACTAATGTGAATCCATCAATATCATTTATCATCTAATGAAATAAAAAAAAGAGTGAATT
>DYHC01000193.1:0-2858 GCA_020724325.1 Melioribacter roseus | reverse complement strand
ACAATTCTAAAGTGGTTAATTATTCGTTTGATGAATCAGTTACAAAAGTAACCGAGGAATTGAATAAAGAAGGATTTGGCATTCTAACCGAAATAGATGTTAAGGACACATTGAAAAAGAAATTAGATGTAGATTTCAGGAAGTATAAAATTCTTGGTGCTTGCAATCCGCCATTCGCATATAAAGCATTGCAAATTGAGGAAGCTCTTGGTGTTTTATTGCCATGTAACGTTGTTGTACAGGAAAAGAGCGATAACAAAGTATATATTAGTTTTATCAATCCAATGGCATCGATGATGCATGTTGGAAATCCTTCACTTGAAGAAATTGCCAATGAAGTATCAGAAAAGTTGAAAAAGGTATTAAAGAGTATTTAGAAGACAGGATATTTGGCGTTCGCGTTTTAATAATATTTATTTTTTATGTAATCAATCCAATTGCCGTTATACTGTTTTATATTGTTTGGGTGTCTTAATAGAACTGCCAGTTTTTCCTTTCCTTGAGTTTGAACGATAAAGTCAATAAATAAAAAAGAAAATAAATCAGGAGCAGGTATTTTTTTATAATTAATAATCATCTGTTCAACTGAAGGAATAAAATTTATCTGTCTTACATTCTTCGAAGCCATATCCAAATAAAAATCCCTTGAACTGAAATAACAAGCAATTCCCTCATCAATACAAAGCGGCGGAGGGTTTTCTAATTTGTCTATTAGTATGTGAACATATTCATGAACAAGAAAGTACAATCGATCTTTATAATTAATAATACCTATCTTTCTTTCAGCAGCTAAGGGAGATAAAGGAGATACTAATTGAATTTTGCCATTTCCAGAAATTGCAGGGCTGTTCTTTAAGTCGGAATTTATGATTGAACGATTATAACTTTCCTGACTTGGATATATTTCAATGATTACTGAATTATCAAAGTCTATTTTTAATTCCATACAGATTTTGGGAATTTCCTTCTCACAAGCCTGTAATAAGTCCTTAACAGAGTTTGTATCTATAACGCTATATCTAAACTCTCCAAATTTTGTATCCAATGAATAATTCAATTCTTGCGAGTAGCAGCTGTATGTTAATCCGATAAGGAAGAGTATGGTAATATTATTAAAAAACGTTCTCATGTTGAATGAAGATTAGTCACTTTAACATTACGCACAGTTAGTGTTCACAGGAATCTATTTATCTGCGAACTCATTTACCAAACTTTCTAAATTATAATACTTAAGCTACCTCGTCAGTTTCTTGTATCTTACTCTATGCGGAATATCTGCATCCTTACCTAATCTTTGTCTTCTGTTCTCCTGATAATCTGAAAAGTTTCCTTCGAACCATACGACTTTACTATCGTTTTCAAAAGAAAGGATGTGTGTACAAATTCTATCAAGAAACCATCTATCGTGACTAATTACAACTGCGCAGCCGGCAAAATTTAGAAGTCCCTCTTCAAGAGCACGCATTGTATTTACGTCTAAATCGTTAGTTGGTTCATCAAGAAGAATTACATTGGCATGTTCTTTAAGAGCCAGGGCTAATTGAACTCTATTGCGTTCACCGCCGGAAAGCATTCCTACTTTTTTTTGTTGATCAGCGCCGGTAAAATTAAACTGACCTACATAAGCCCGCGAATTAATTTCTCTGTTACCAAGTCGTAAAAGTTCATCGCCGCCAGAAATCATTTGCCATACAGTTTTTTCAGAGTCGAGATTTTCTCTGCTCTGATCTACATACGCAAGTTTTACAGTTTCTCCTACTTTGAAAGTACCGCTGTCTGGTTTTTCCTGCCCTACAATCATTCTAAATAGAGTTGTTTTACCGGCTCCATTAGGTCCAATAACACCTACAATTCCTCCGGGAGGGAGTTTGAAGCTAAGATTTTCAAACAAAAGTTTATCGCCATAAGATTTAGAAATATTTTCTGCTTCAATAACTACATTCCCTAATCGTGGTCCGGAAGGAATATATAATTCCAAATCTTTCTGTCTATTCTCGGTTTCTTCTTTCAACATTTCTTCGTAGGAAGAAATTCTTGCTTTCGATTTAGCATGACGTGCTCTGGGTGCAAGTCTAATCCATTCCAATTCGCGTTGTAAAGTTTTCTGACGTTCTGTTTCCTTCTTCTCTTCTATTTTAAGCCGATTCTTCTTCTGATCTAACCAAGAAGAGTAGTTCCCTTTCCATGGAATTCCCTCTCCTTTATCGAGCTCCAAAATCCATCCGGCAACATTATCCAGAAAATACCTGTCGTGTGTAACAGCTATTACAGTGCCGGCATACCTGTTTAATTCTGCTTCAAGCCAGAGTACAGTTTCTGCATCCAGCAGCAGAATGTCTGGTCGTTTTAGAAGTAAACGGCATAAAGCAACGCGTCTTCTTTCTCCGCCCGATAAGATTTTAACCGGAGTATCTGGCGGAGGACAGCCGAGTACATCCATAGCCATTTCAAGTTTCGAATCGAGATCCCACGCATCAAGATGATCTAACCGTTCCTGAACTTTACCCTGACGTTCAAGAAGATCGTTCATTTCATCATCTGTCATTGGTTCAGCAAACTTAGCATTTATCTCGTCGTATTCACGTAAGACATCTACAATTTCCTGAACTCCTTCTTGAACCACTTCTTTAACTGTTTTGGAGTCATCTAATTTCGGTTCTTGTTCTAATAATCCTATTTTAAATCCAGGCGATACTGCTGTTTCGCCGTTAAAATCTTTATCCACTCCTCCCAGGATTTTAAGCAGTGAACTTTTGCCGGAGCCATTGAGACCCAGCACACCAATCTTTGCTCCGTAGAAATATGATAAATAAATATCTTTAAGGACCGGTTTGGTGTCGTAATACTTGCTTACACCG